>CALFUQ010000091.1 GCA_937929885.1 uncultured Saprospiraceae bacterium | reverse complement strand
TATGCTGGGCTTATCTTAAAAATATTGCAGGATTAGCAAGTAAGAAAGTTTGGATTATAGCTTTGATAGGTGTCATGATTCTAGTCGATATGGCTGGAGTAGGGATGAGATATTTAAACAGTTCTAAGTTTGTCGACGACAAAAGGTTTGAAGCTCAATTTCAAACACCAAGACCTGTAGATGAAGCAATACTAAAAGATGCAGATCCTAATTACAGAGTGTTAGACACGAGTATTCCTGTGTTTAGTAGTAATGAAGCTTCGAGATTTCATAAAGCCATCGGAGGATATCATGCAGTAAAGCTTAAGAGATATAATGATTTGATAGAGAGACATATATCTACTAATAATATGGCTGTGCTGAATATGTTGAATACCAAATATATTATTCAGCAAGATGAACAACGTCAGTTAAGTTATTCGCAGAATCCTAATGCGCTAGGGCATGCATGGCTTGTTAATAATATTCAGAAGGTGAATACGGCAAATGAAGAGATTGATGCATTAACTAATTTAGAACCTAAAGCTACGGCTGTTATTCATCAAGAATTCGATAATTATTTAGGTGGTATGACATCAGCATCAGGGCAAGGCAGTATTCAGTTGCAATCTTACGCACCTAATCGACTGGTTTATAATTTTAATAGTAGCTCAGATCAGTTAGCAGTATTCTCAGAAGTATGGTATGCAAGTGGAGCCAAGGGATGGCAAGCATACTTAGATGGTAATCCAGTCGAACATATCAGAGCTGATTATATCTTGAGGGCAATGAAAGTGCCAGCTGGTCAACATGAAATTGTATTTGAATTTAAGCCTAGCTACTATTATACAAGTGAAAAAATTTCTTTTGCTAGTTCGTTGTTATTGATATTAATTGCACTTGGATTATTTGGGTTTAAGATGAAAGATCATTTTGAAAACTCATCTGGGCGCGTAAAAGAAGAAAAAGTAAAATTAGAAACGCCTGTATCCAAAATAAGGAAGACTAAAAAAACAACTAACACACCAGAAGTAAAGAAGTCAAAAAAGAAAAAGGGTAAGAAGAATAAGGATAAAAACAGTTAACTCACTTTATGAAGTAGGTATCTTTTGACTATAGAGAGATGAGCGACTACTGCTCCCCAAATGCCAAAGTGTGAAGTGATCACTTTGAATCTATCTGTGAGTGACTTAATCTTCTTCTGATCAGAGATGCCTCCTATTAAGAATTTGGAGATTACTTTATCGTGATAGTAAGTTTGTTTACTACGATCTAAGCAATTGATTACCCAATCAATATCGGCGCTTAAATTATTAGGGATGTAAAGGGGAGCAATTTTTCTCTTAACTAATATTGATTGATGACAAACTACCATACCCAACTTCATATCTTCTTTTGTCAATTGTATGGGTAATCTTCTAGTTGTAACTTCACCTCTCAATCCGATTTCTTCACCTGATTGTTTAGCAAGCATTGTCTTTCCATAAATTATATCTGCATCAGTAATCGCTGAAGAGAAAATATTTTCTAACACATCTTCATTGATAAAGGTATCACCAGCGTTGAGAAAGATTACATATTCACCAGATGCTTTTTTTAATCCTTTATTCATCGCATCGTAGATACCATTATCTTTTTCAGAAGTGAAATTTATGGTATTAGGATATTTTTCAAGGTAGTTAGCAAGTAAGCCTTCGGTGTCATCGGTTGATTTACCATCTATAATTAAGTATTCGTAATCACTAAATATTTGGGTTACAACACTTTCAATTGTTTTCGAAAGTAATGGTGCCGCATTGTAAGTAACAGTGATAATAGATACTTTCACTAGGTTGCTTATTTTTTCTTTAGTGATTTCAAAATATCAGTAAAGATAACTTTTGGAAAAATGGCAAGCTTCCCGTTTAAGGTTGCGTCATACACAGATCTTCCATCAGCTTCAAAAGCATTTTTAGCCATCAGATAAGATTGCTCTGATCTATCTAAATCTGCAAGTTGCCACGTTTGCCCTTTAAAGTAGTTTGGGTCAAAATGATTTGCATCATCAGTTTTCATAACTTGCTTTTCATTTGGCTTGCCCTCCTGCTTAAAGCTATGATCTACACCAATCAGATAAACTCGCTTAAACCCCATAAAATAAGCCAACTGTAATGCCGAGTAGGTTACAGTACCTCCTTCGTTTAAAGGTTGCATCGCATCACCTCCAAATTCTCTTTGCCCATACGAAAGTAGATAATGTATTTTTTTATTCTTGCTGAAATTCTCCAATCTATTTTTGTAAGACAAAAAAACTGGGTGCTCCATCTCTAAGTACTGCTTTTCACTTTGTTCTATAACGAATTTATTAACTGATACTAAGTAAGAGAGATTCAAATCTATTCCTCTGTCTCTGAGGAGGTAAATCTTATTAAGTCCAAATGTGTGGTAGTCTTTCAAAACTGTCAGATCCATTTTGTTGAGGGATGGTCCATTACCTATGATGATACAGTCCTGATCTTTATGCAGATCTTTAAACTTTAAAAGCCTTTTCTTTTCATTCTGATACCAACCTAAATGTTGTAAGCTTTTTATTTTTCTGAGCAACTTGATCATTTGTTTTTCTTAGTCTTTTTGAGGAATAGCAATAATGTGAAACTGATCATCGCGCTTTTGAGATGACAATACTTGATAAGAACATGATTTTAAAAGCTCCAATACTTCCTCAGTAGAAGAAGAAAATTGAGTGAGAAACTCTGGATGCAATTCTATAAATAGAAGTCTGGGTTTATTATCACTTTTTAGCAGCGATTGAGCACCTCTCAGGGCAAGTATCTCTGCGCCTTCGATATCTATTTTGATTACACTTGGTGATTCTAAACCCTCAGAAATTAATTGATCAACAGAGTTAATCTTTACATCTATAGTTTTAGAATGCCTACTTAAATTTGAAAGACTAGGTGAAAAGCCTTTTATGCCGTCAGAATTTAATTGCATCTCACCTGGTTTTTCTCCAATCCCTATTTGATGACAGGTAATTTTATTTTGGAGGTTATTTAGTGTTACATTTTCGTTGCATCGCTTATGGATTTGAGGATCCGGTTCGAAAGAATGAATCTGCTTAACATTATCCGCTGCAAATATCGAGAAGAGGCCAATAGAAGAACCAATATCCCATAACGTATCATCATCTTTTAGAAGAAATAAGAATGCACCAAGTGCTGATTCTTCCCCTCCGTGCCTAAGTGTCCTGTAAGCCTCGACACTTGACGAACAATAAAATTTCTTCTCCGTAAGAAACTTTGTTTTCACAATCGTCTTAATCCCAGTTAGATGAGAGAAATTGCTTTTGGTGTAATTTAAAAATGGAAGGATTACTTCTTTGTACATCAATCTGTTTTAATCAAAATCGGGTTATAAATCTTTAAGTACTGAGCTTATGCCACCGTCTAGCGTAAGGTTAGCACCATGAATAAACCCTGTATTTTCTGAAGCTAAAAATAATGCAAACTTAGCTACTTCAATCGGGTAGCCAATGCGCTTTACAGGATGAACATCCTTCAACTCTTCAAGTGCTTTTTCGTTTCCGTCAAACCCATCTATTAGCATGTCAGTAGCAATTGCGGCAGGACTTATAGCATTTACTCTCACTTTTCCTTCTAAGTCCACAGCTAATGCCTTAGTTAGCCCTACTAGCGCGCTTTTACTAGTTGCGTAAGACACAAATTTTGGTTTAGTTAATTGCTGGTGTATACTGCCGATATTAATTATGCAGCCATTTGAGTTTTCTAGATTTTTAAGGAATAGTTGACTCAAAAGCATAGGTCCAGTGAGATTCACATTTAGAGACTCTTTCCAGTCTTCAAGTTTTATATTCTTTAATGAATCTAATCTTTGGACGGCAGCATTATTAATCAATACATCTAGTTCAGTTATCTCTTTAAGGAAATTTTCACTCCAAGTATTTTTGTACTCAGAATCGTTACAGTATTTATTTAAATCAAAATGAAAAAATGAGTCGCAATTATGGGATTCACTTTTTCTAACATCCGCTCCATATACATAATATCCCTTCTTCTTAAATTCCTCAGCCAAGGTAGATCCTATACCTCCTAATACTCCGGTTATAAATACTTTTTTAGTTTTAGTTGACATCTAATTAATTGATTTTGAGGAAGCCAAATAAAAGATCAATTGCTTTATGACTTGCTCTTATAACGGCGTCCACCGTATTAGAACCATTGTGAGTTCCAAAAATACTTAAGTCATGATTTCTAATCGGTGAGTCTGATGGTAGTGGCTCAACTTCAAAAACTTCTAGTGCTACTGAATGTACTTTTTTGCTATCCAATGCTTCAGCCAATGCTTTTTCATCAATGATAGGGCCACGCGACACATTGACGATTCTAACCCCATCTTTCATTTGTACAAGTGTTTCTGCGTTTATCATATGCTGAGTTTGGGGAGTGAGTGCACAAGTAATTGCAACAAAGTCAACATCCCCAAGGGATTGCGGCCATTCTAAAAACTCAAATTTTTCTATATCCCCATCTCTTTTTTCAGCAAATGGATCATACACTTGCACTTTCATTCTCATAGCATGAAGCCTGTCTGCTGCAGCTTTTCCTATATCTCCAAATCCTATTAAACCGACTCTTTTCCCTCCGAGTGAGATACCTGGAGGTTTGGGCCATTTATTTTGCTTCACGCCTGTGGATATACTATGTATTTGTCTTGCTAGTCCGATTACATATGCGACCAGAACATTAGCTACTTCTTCACCAAACATGTACGGTGTATTGCTAATAGGAATATCAAGTTTTTTGCATGCATCAAAATCTACATTATCAATTCCTACTCCCCATTTAACTGCCGCCTTTAATTTTCCTTTACTGCCTGATTCAAAAACTCTTTCTGTGGCAGGATCATCACCGATTATCCATCCATCTACTGTTGGCAAGATCTCCATTAGCTCTTCCTCAGATAAAGTCTGTACAACATTTGGAGTTAGGAGTTCGATATTTTTTTCCTCGAACATTGGTCTAAATTCATCAATCAATCCTAACATAGGAGGACAGGTTACAAGTATTTTTATTTTTTCCATATTCTATTCTTCAACTTAATTCGTAGATTATTTTCAAGAGGTTAATTTTTTCTTGTTGATCTTTTGACACTTCTTTCTTTAGGTATAGGCAATCATTCTGCGAATGGAATGTGCCATGACTCGGGAATTTTTTGATTAGTTCAAATCCTCGACTTTCCAAGAAAGAAGTTACTTCAGGTTCTAGCTTAATACCCTTGTATAATGGGACTTTAAATAATTCTAAGTGTAAGCCAATACAACTACTATCTAAAAACTTTTTAGCTCCTGACAGTATTTCATATTCAGCTCCTTGTGCATCTACTTTAAGAAAGTCAAAAAGAATTTTACTGGAGTTATTATCTAATATTTTGTCTAGTGTGGTAACCTTAATCTTTTCTTCTCTTAAGAGTTGGGCCCTATCAAACCATGATGATGCTAGCGATTGATTTCCTTTTGTTTTCAAAGTTTCATAATTAGATTTCACATATTCATGGTTCTGTTCAAAGATGGAAGATCCAGAACTGTGCAAACCTTTGTAAATGTAAAATGGTAGGGTTGTTTCTTCTTTCCAAACGCCTACATCTTTAACCATGATATTTCGATTATTAGACCCATTAGCTTGTGGGTCAAAACAAAGTAGATTTTTTATGTGTTTACTATTTTTAAACCATGGCTCTGGTAACCGACCATTAGATGATCCGATATCGATAAAATTCAATATGCCTTTTCCAGATACATTTATTTTGCCATAAGAAAAGACAAGTTTAAGTAACCTGAGATATAGATTATATAATCTAACTTTCATGCTTTTGCTTATAAAGGAATTCAGCTAGTTTAAAATCAAGTTCTACATCTATATCCTGAGCCTCTTCACCAGGGATTTCAAATAACAGGGGTCTTTTACCGATTCGATTATGATATTGCTCAAGAACTTCTTTGGAGAAAATATACAAACAAGAATTCTCTTCAAAAATGGGAGGGAGGTCTTGTGTTCTAAGCAGAATATTAGGATTATGATTAACTGCTCTTCCAAGACTATCCCAGAGTCTTGTTTGCAATCGAGTAACTGCAAATAAAGAATCATACATAGGGTAGTTCTGCTCAAAAGTATCTACAGCCTTAACTACAGAATCAACTGTCAGAAGTGGATTAGTGCTATGAGTTTGAAGGTAAAATTTTGAATCTATCTGACTTAATGAATTTAGCAACACATCATTCATCGCTATGCTCCCATCCCTCAGATGCTCTGGTCGCTCCAGAATTCTTACTTCTGGAAAAGAATTTTTAGCATCTTCTATAATTGTTGGACTATCAGTGTCGATAACTACTTCATCTATTTTCGGACATGAAATCAAAGTTTTAATTATATAATGAAATAGAGGCTTGCCAGCAAAAGGCCTGTAGTTCTTCTTCGGTACTCTTTCGCTCGAGTGACGCATTGGAACAATTGCAGTAATTTGATTCATACACTTTTGATTT
>CALFUQ010000090.1 GCA_937929885.1 uncultured Saprospiraceae bacterium | reverse complement strand
TCTTTTGGAAAATATTTTAACAAAAAAATGAGTAGACATTTGTCTTGCTCTTTTCTTTGCTAAATCTGCATGCTCTCCAATAAAATTGTCATTGATAGTTTCAAACCATAGTTGCAACCATTTTCCAAAATGAATTTGAGTAATACCCCCTTCATTGGCTTTATCTACTTCTAAGTGTACTTGCACAGGTTTACCTTTTAGAAGTAACCGATTATACATTAGTCTGCGCATGTATGTATACATGAGGCCATAGATATTGTATTTGATTGGAATATTGAGAAATTCGCTAGTCTCTAGGTTTAAAAACTAATATGGTTGAGATAATAATCATATCGAACTTACTTGATTATACTAAATACAATTTCCCATTATCTAGTCTTTAAATAACTAGTTAGAACCAGTTACTTGTGTACATGAGATAAAATGCTGATAGAAAAGATGTCGTGTCATAGTTATTCTAGAAAAACTCTATAACTCCTAGAATCCCCTTGTAAGAAATTACAAAGGAGAAAAAAAGTGCAGCATACAAACTTAGCCTAACAAGTATATTATTCTTGTGACCTTCCATGATATTTCCTTTTGCATAAATCAAAAGGATACCTATGATTACTGCTGGAAGAATAAAGACATTAAATACTTGAGAAAGAATTTGTAGCTGAATAGGGTTAGCTCCGAAAACAGGAACGATCAGGGCAAATAGGCAAGCTATGAATGTTACAATTTTAAATTGTGTGGATTTAGTGTCTAGCTCACCTGATTGATAATCAGCAATTAAAATTGGTGCTATTAATGTACAAGGAAATATAGAGGACAATCCTGCGCAAAGTGTACCAAAGAAGAATATCGTGACTGATAGCTTTCCTGCAACAGGCTCTAGTGTATTTGCCATGTCTAGGACTTTCTCTACTTCTAAACCATTGTTGTATAGCGCTCCATGCGCTACAGCCATGATAGATCCACTAATCACGAATACAAGTATAGCAGCAACAATAGCATCCGTCTTCTGATGTTTTAGGTTAGCAATCGTCCAGCCTTTACCCTTGATAAAAAGAGGTCTTGATAAAAATGTAGCAGCAGCCATAGTAGTACCTACAAATGCAGCAACCATCATGTTGGCTCCTTCTACTTGTGGTATACTAGGTATAAGTCCTTTGATAACCTCAGTAGGTAAAGGGTAGACAAAAAACAGAGATATAAAAAATGATAATCCCATAATACTCACAAAAAGGATCAACACCTTCTCAAAGAAAGTATAGCTACCTCTGAGCATGATCATATAGAATATGGATATAATAAGGATCGCTACACCGAGCACTATAGCATATTGGTGACCAACAGCTGCTGGAAAACTCAAAGCAATTAATTCAAAGATGATATTAGAAGTAATACCTAGAATGCCCATCAGAGAATTCCATTGTCCGAATGTAATTCCTAGGATAATAAAAATGGCTAGGAATTTACCTCCTTTAAGATTCTTTTTGAAACTGTAAAGGGCTGTATCTCCCGTGACTAGGGCAAATTTGCCATAGACATACATCAAGATTCCTGAAAAGTAGCAGCTAAGCAGCAATACCCATAAAAGTTGCATGCCGTATTTGCTACCTGCAACAATCATAGAGGTTACACTACCTGTACCTATAGTATATCCTATTGCAAAGATACCTGGCCCGAAGGCCAAGATTCTTAGCAATATTTTTTTAAATAATGAATTGGAGTTGTTCGTGTCTGGCACTATATAATTATCAATTCTTAATTATTAGTTTTCGATTATCTAGATACTCTTCCGCTAGCATCTCCTCCCATCAGTTTCTCGACTTCATCTATAGTTGCAAGGTTTGCATCTCCTTTTATAGTATGCTTTAGACACGAAGCAGCTACTGCAAAATCTAACGCTTTCTGATCATCTTCAAACGTCAGGAGACCATAAATCAATCCAGCCATAAAACTATCTCCTCCTCCCACACGATCAACTATGTGTGTGATCTCGTAAGATGGTGCTTGGTATAAAGTCTCACCATCATAAAGCACACCTGTCCATGAGTTATGAGAAGCAGATATTGAGCCTCTTAAAGTTGTAATAACTTTCTTAGCTCGCGGGAACATATCTTGTAACTGCTTAAGCACAGATAAATATGCCTTACCGTCTACAGAACTTCCCTGAGTAACATCAACTCCCTCAGGATGAAGATCAAAATGTTTTTCAGCATCTTCTTCGTTTCCTAAAATCACATCACAACCTTCAACAAGTGCTGGCATAACCTCGCCAGGTTCCTTGCCATATTTCCATAGCTTCTTTCTATAGTTAAGATCTGTAGAAACAGGTACACCTAATTTGTTAGCAGTTTTAATCGCCTCAAGACATGCATCAGCAGCGCCTTGGGATAGAGCAGGAGTGATACCTGTCCAGTGAAACCAATCTGCATCTTTGAAGACTCCTTCCCAATCAATCATCCCAGCTTCTATTGTTGCCATCCCTGAATGAGCTCGGTCATAAACTACCTTACTGCCTCGACTGACAGCACCTGTCTCTAAGAAATAGATGCCTAATCTTTCGCCTTCTCTTAAGATGCTTTCTGTGTTAACACCACGCTTCCTTAGCTCCATCACCGCACATTGACCAATATCATTTTGAGGAATCCTAGATACGAAATGACTCTCTAATCCATAATTGGCTAAAGAAACGGCAACGTTGCTTTCGCCACCACCATACACAACATCAAAGTGATAGGTTTGCGAAAACCTTTTGAATCCTGGAGGACTCAATCTTAACATGATCTCTCCAAATGTTACAATCTTCTTCATTGTCTAATTTATTCTGAAATTTTATAGTAACTAATTGATTAGATCCCTAGTGCTTGACCTCCTCCAACTTGGATTGTCTCTGCCGTTAAGAATGAAGCATCTTTACTAGCTAAGAAAGAAACTACTCCAGCTACATCGTCTGGTTGTCCTAATCTTTTTAGCATGATATTATTAGCCCAAGATTTAAATACTTCTGGCTTAGTAGATTTAATCCCAATGTGGAAATCAGTATCAATTGTTCCAGGAGAAACCGCATTTACTCTAATACCGTATTCAGCTAAATCTTTTGCTAATGCTCTTGTAATCGTGTGCACCGCTGCCTTAGATGTACCATACATTCCAGCTCCTGGTCCACCTGCATTCCATCCTGCGTTAGAGGTGTAATTGATGATAGTAGGGTTGTCTCCTTTTTTGAGATAAGGGATAGCTGCTCTTGATGCGAAAAACACAGAGTCTAAGTTTAATGCCATTACGAATCTGTAAAACTCAGTTGTCATTTCTTCAAATCTTGATCTTCCACCAAGTCCACCTGCATTATTTACAAGTACATCGATTCTACCGTACTTCTCGCCAATTTTTTTGATGTTCTCTGCTACAGCATCTTCTTTAGTTACATCAAAACCGTAGTATTCAGCAGTGATACCTTCTGCCTCTAGTTCTTTTACTCTCTGTGCACCTTCGTCATGCTTAATGCCGTTAATTGCTACTATAAACCCGTCTTTCCCTAATCTTTTGGCAACTGCCAAACCAATCCCAGCTGTTGCTCCAGTTACGATTGCTACTTTTCCTTCATTCATTTTTGTCTGTTTTTAATTTAAAATCTGGTTTTATTTTTTAATTCTGTTTTGTATCAAATGTATATATCAATTCTAATTTACTTGCGGTTTCAATGGTTCAATCTTAGGACACAGCACCCATATTGCAAAAAGAGCTATAGCAGCTAAAGCTCCACCGACCAAAAAGGCTGGTGTATAATTACCACCTCTTGTGATAATCGGTATTAAAGCAGTCAGTCCAAATGCACCTAGCTTAGCAGCAGTTCCTGCGAAACCTGATAAGGTGCCTACTACTTTTCCGCTAAACATATCACTCGGCAATGTTTGTACATTCCCTATTGCAGTTTGAAATCCAAATAGTAAAACAGCCATTATCACTACTGCATTGAATGCTGATCCAGGTGTTCTTAACAGAAAGAAGCAAGGAATCATGATTAAACACCCTAGGGTTATTACCATCTTTCTTGTGTTATTAACTGACCATCCAGCCGTCAATCTATTTTGAGCCAGTAGTCCACCGAACCAAGCTCCAATCATAGCACCAACATAAGGAGCCCAAGCTGAGAAAGCGATTTCTTTAACAGTAAATCCAAAAGTCTCTTCTAGATAAATAGGAATCCAAACTATGAATAACCACCATATAGGATCAATCGCCGCAGAGGCAATAATTACGCCCCAACTTTCTTTATGACCTAATAGCTCTCCTGTATTAGGACTATAACCCTCATCATAAGTTCCGTCTTCATTTAAGTCCTGATTCTGTTGTCCAGATAGGATGTATTGCTTTTCATCTTCAGATAACCATGGATGCCTTTCTGGAGGTGCTTTTACAATATAGAACCATGGAAGTAGCCAAAGGAAACCAATCAATCCAACACAAACAAAAATTGCTTGCCAAGACAAGTATACAGAAAGTATACCGATGATAGGATAGGCTACTATACCACCTATCGCCGCTCCTGAATTGAATATTCCTTGAGCAAAGGCTCTTTCCTTTGTGGGAAACCATTCGGCATTTGCTTTTGCAGCACCTGGCCAGTTACCAGCTTCAGCTATTCCAAGAATAGATCTGAAAATTGAAAAACTCCAGAAACCTTTTGCGAATGCATGAAGCATTGTAGCGATAGACCAAACACCAATAGAAAGAGCAAATCCTATCCTTGTACCTATCCAATCGAATATCTTACCGA
Source organism: uncultured Saprospiraceae bacterium (assembly GCA_937929885.1). Classification (GTDB taxonomy): domain Bacteria; phylum Bacteroidota; class Bacteroidia; order Chitinophagales; family Saprospiraceae; genus CALFUQ01. The sequence continues at coordinate 10,249 of CALFUQ010000090.1, read as the reverse complement.
ATATGGTTTGGCCAGCAGCATAGGATAAAATAAATACAGCCGATATAGTACCGTAAATCGCTTTTGTACCACCTTTGTCCATGTCGGGAAATAACTCTCCAGCTATATCTTGCCACAAAGCTCCGAAGGCTTGCCTGTCTATGTAATTGATTACTGCAGCTAAAGCCACTAACCCAACTACCCACCAGCGTAGCCCGCCTTTTTTTACTTGATCGGCCATGTCTCTATTTTTAGTTGTTCGTGTCCTAAGAAGTCTTCCCTTGCAGGGCTGAATATATCGATTAACATTCCATCTTCTTTACATACACAACCATGCATTACATGAGGAGGAATATAGAATGAATCTCCACCTTTGATGATTCTTACATCGTCTCCGATAGTCATCTCAAATGATCCTCCTTCTACGTAAGTAACTTGGGAGTGGTAATGTTTATGTAATTGGCCTACAGCACCTGCTTTAAATCTTGCTTTGACTAGCATGATCTTGTCATCATAGCCCATGATCTGTCTATCAAGACCTTCTGCTACTTGCTCCCATTCTGTCTCTTTGTCTATCCAGTATTCTTTCGTTGCTTGTATTTCGTCGTGTAATGCCATTTAATCTTTTTTAATTTTATTTAAATTATAGTATCCGTTCCAAGTATATTCTTTGCCATCTAACACTTTATTGTGAGTGGCAGTTTTTTGATTATTTTCATTTGCTAGCATAACTTCCCACTCATGTTTTTCAGAAGAAAACTTGAAAATAGTATAATTTTCGTCTGCAATAATTAACTCTATTTTTTTTATGATAGAGTAGGGGTATAAAGGTACTTCTGTATCTCTGTTATAAGTTCCATGAGCTTCTATTAAGTTGATGAATGTAGCGTTTTGAACTCCTTCTCTTCTATGAATTAAAACAGGATCTGATCTAAGATTGAAATTAGGATCATTAGCTCCCGCTCTACCCATTATGATTTCATCTCCCGCAAGTGCAGTACTGTGAAGCGTATAGAATTTTTCATTGCCAAACCAATTGAAAGAGTAGTTGTCCTCATCAATCTTACAACTTGCTTCTTTCCAGATATGCTGGTAGCCATTGGTCTCTCCAAGAGCACTTAATTGTTGAGCATCTTTTTGACATTCAAAACTAGTTTTCATTTTTTGACCTAGATACCACATAGGTATATCTATCGATACTTGATCAGTCGAGTTGATGCGAGATATATCTATCATCAGAGAGCCACTCAGATCTTTATCATCTATTAATACTAATGTTTTCTGTAGTGATGTGTTAGCGTATGCATTGTCATCTTTTGCGCTTATGATTTTGACGTTATCGTTATCAAAATCCATATATAACAATGAAGGATTTGCACTTTCACCCTTCTGTACAGAGCCTTCGTATTGTGATCCTTGATTAACTACAATGGTATTGTGAGCGATTGACTGCTTTCCAAAGGTCTTGTTCTCTGGCAAATATCTTCCACCACCTTTTTGGTCTACGTTAACCCATCTTACTGCTCCATAGTCTTGTATGATTTCTCCTACATCATCATACAGCGAATAACTCAATCTATCGAAATGCCCATGCCCCATGCCTTGTGTAGAGAACTTAAATAGTAATTCTAAATTAGACGCACGCATAACTGCTACTGCACCTCCATCACCTTCTACACCATCTCTAAAGAGCATTGATTTCTTTTGTGGCTCAGCAGCCTCATGGCTAGCTAGGGCCTTAGCAATTTTAAAACCTGCTTCATTAAGTGCGACTACATTTTGCTTTGCAGCCCAGTCTAAGAGATAGTCTTGACTATCATCTGCATAGTACATCAGATCTACAGCATCTACGAGTTCGTATGATCTATACGACATTCCTTTCTGCGCATCATTAATTGGGAAAAAGCGGCCTTGACTATCAGCTAACTGTAGCAACGTATTAGTAGCTTTTTTGAGGATACCATCTCTGTAATTAAATATGTCTAGCTCTGGTTTATTATTATGTAAAGCGTGACTAAAAACTAAGAATGGAAATATTGCATATCGTAAATAGTATGGCCCTTCTGCAAAGTAGCCATCTGGCGAAAAAGAGTAGTCAAGCTGTGCCAAGAAACCTGCCGTTGAAATTCCTTCTGTTTTAATATAACCACCATCATTATCATACTCTGAAGCGTCTATACCGTCATTTTGTAATCCATATAATGCTTTGGAAAGCAAGGTGTCATTGTCCATTGCAAGAGCCATCATACCTACAGCTGCATTGGCCCATGTGCTATGATTATGTATTCGATTAAAGAATCTTGGATTTTCTTCTGATAGGAAGTTGGCAAAAGGTATAAAGAGGTTTGTTTCTAACTTGCTTCTATCTTCCACAGTTAGATAATCATAGATACAATCATAGGCTTGACTGGTAAATACCATCCAGTTGGCATCATTGAGGCATTGCCAAAATATTTTGCCCGTAGCGTAAGATCGGTTAGTAGGATGGACGGGGAGAGTAGGGTACATCACAACGTACTCCATGAGCATTTGCTTTACGTAATCGGCATATTTTTCTTCACCAGTTATTTGATATAGTCTGCCCGCTTTATGCATTATCTTATAATTTGACTTATGCACTTCATGTGTGTAACCGCCAGCCATGTCTTTTGGTATCGGTACGATTATTCCTTTAGATATAGCATTATCAACTAGCGTTTTTGCTTCTTTTAATTGTTTATCAAACAATGGTACACTACCTAACTGTGATTTTATTTTTTGGACACCACTGCTTGTCAGACTTAATCTTGGATGCTGGCTTTTCATTTCTTCCTCAGTATAAGTTGTTTTTTCTGAGCTATCAGAAGTTTGACTGATAGTAGGTAGTTTAGTTGTAGCGCAACTACTTAAGATAAAACACAAAATTACAGGGATGATTGACTTCATTAATTCCCGTTTGGGTTTAATTTAAGAGAAGACTGTGCGTCTGTATTTGATAGTAGGTCCCTTAAATTTAACATGCTATTACCTCCTAGTTGTATCAGTTGCTTTTGGTTAGTTCTCAGGTGGATTACAAGATTTAACATGTTGGATTTTAAAAAATGGGCGTCCAAAAAATTAGACGCCCACCTATATACGAAAAAACTATTTACTCCCTAATGGTTCACTTCTAGCTCGTAATATTTTACTTCAGCAAAAGATCCACTTTCTGCTGTCTGCAAATAATTTCCTGCTTTGAAGTAGTTTTCGAAGACACTCCATTTACTTGTATGAATATCATCAAACGTGAAAGTCTCCTCTTCAGAAAGCTTAATCTTCATAGTTGTGCCTTTGACTTCTATACTTAATTTAAATGGATTGTAGTCTACTACAGTTTCGAACCAATGAGATTCATCGGTCCAAGATTCCTTTTTAAGTATGTCAATATCAGATACATCTATATCCTTTAGTATCTTTCTACGCACATTGATCTTTCCATCATCCCAGTAAATCTTTAGAACTGGAGGTGCGTTGTTGTCTGTTTTATCTATGAGGTCTCGCTGATCATTAGTTAATCTCCCATGAATCTGCATCACTATAATCCTGTCTAATTTTCCTTCTTCTCCACTAACCTTATTCACTTTTAGCTTACCAGTTAAAGTGCCTCCTTCTTCAAAAGTCCAATTAGTATTATTAGACCCAGGTTCCATTTGCTCACGTAACTCTGTTCGCGAATAGGAAGAATTGGTAGTAGTACTGCCAGGCTCCGTATAAAATACGATCGACTGATCTTCTGTATCCTCATACATATATGGCTTAAGAATATCAATATTTTGAAAGTCAAGAATTTGAGGTGGCTCTACCTCGGTAGGATTACCGATAGGTAGAGTCACCTTCCAATTTCTTAAATCAATTATTGCATCGCCATTTTCTTCATTGGTGATCTCACCTTCTAGATTAGCATTGTTATCTAGATCTGTTGAGTCACTAGTATTACATGATGCTATACAGGTAATTACTATTAAAAACCTGATATAAATTAGCCGTAATACTTGCATTTACTTATAACTAAAGGACTACCCTTTAGGATACAGTTTTATATTATCTGCGTATGCATCTTCACTAGTAACACCATAAATCCATATCGATACTAGACCTGATGAATTTGATGTAAACTCTTCTTTAACTATAGTAAAATTTCCTTTACCTAAAGCCTCTAGACCTACATGCTTATATAATGTAGGCGCATTAATTGCATCTGCTCCATCACTATAGTGTCCATCCAAAATCGACAATACCATTCTATCACCACCATCTACATCTTCTTTATCATTTTTGATTGCGTATTCCCACTCAATTACATAAGTAGTATCTGCTGATATCGTAAATGCTTGATATGCAAATCTTGTATTTCCACTTAAGAACTGTTCTGCTGAAGTTCCGTTAGTCCACTTAGCGCCAGGTGTCTTAGCACCTGTATCATTTCCATCATAATCTCTTGGTGAACCATCACTAGATGAATTAAAAGGATCTCTCTTTCCACCCGTGAAGGCATCAATCTTCCATCCATCTTGACCAGCACTAAAGTCACCATTATTTACTGTCGGTACAATAGAGTCTGGTTCTTCTGGCTTAACGACCAAAACTTCTTTAGTTACAGTATCAGTAACTCCATTACCATCCGTAGAAGTAAGAGAAACAGTATAAGTTCCTTCTCCTGGAAATTGATACGAAGGATTAGCTTCTGTAGAAGTATCTCCAGTTCCAAAACTCCAAGCGTACGAAATAGCACTTACAGAAGTATTAGAAAATGAAACAATACGGAAATCCTCTGGGTCTGTTTGACTAGAGCTAAAGTTAGCTGAAGGAGGTGTCGCATCTGCTATTGAATTTGCTTCTGGTAAATCGAATTCAAAATCGCAAGAAACAAATGCAATTGAAAACATGAATAGCGCAACAAAGAACCCTCCTGTCTTTAATATATTAGATTTCATATCTAAGTTTTTTTTTAGTTTTTAATTTAATAATTAGTATCCAGGATTTTGTGTTAATACGCCGTTGCTTAGGCCTATTTCACCATCAGGGATAGGAAGTAATAAATCAGTAGCAGAAAATGCAAAACCATTGTTAGTAGCAAATTCTGAAAGTACATTCTGAGCTACACCGAATCTGATTAAATCAAATAATCGTTGGTTTTCAAAGGCTAATTCAACCCTTCTCTCATTCAATAAATCTTCTTTAGTGATCAATTGTGATTCAGCTATACCTGCTCTTGCTCTTACAGCATTATATGATGATAAAGCTGCAGCGTCATTTGTCTGAGCACCACCTGCAAGTATTGCTTCTGCATGCATCAATAGTACATCAGCATATCTTAATACGATAAAATCATTACCTGCTAATGTAGGGTTACCTGAAGTCGCTGCTATACCTAATGACTCATCACCGTCTGGTAAGTATTTTACTACTTGATGATGGATAGGTTGTAGCTTATCTACTCTATAAGAATATGCTGCACGGTTTCCACCACTCGCATCTAAGGCTGCAACAGCCTCGTCAGTAGGGTAGTTAACTCCTGTAGTTCTTCCTACAGCGTTTAACCACTCAGCAGAAAAGTTTTGTGAGTCATTAGCGTCATCAGCTTTATATCCTATTGCAAAAATGACTTCATTATTACCTTCATTATAAAATACATCTTTAAAGTTTGCTTCTAATGCAAAGCCACTTCCAACAACACTTTCGCAAAGAGATCTAGCTTCACTATAGTTACCTAATGTTAGGTGTACTTTAGCCAACAAAGCTTGAGCTGCTGCTTTAGAAGCTCTTGTTTTGTATGTGTTATCTAGGTTTGCTGCTGCTGTACCTAAATCGCTAACGATCAGATTATAAATTTGATCAGTACTGACTCTTGTAAATTGCTTTTCTGTTTCTAATGGACCTACAATTGCATCGATTAATGGCACATCACCATATAATCTTACCAATTGGAAATAAGCATATGCTCTCGCAAATTTTGCCTCACCTTCAAACTGACCAGCTGAACTTCCTCCTACACCTAGATTTTCTAAAACCGTATTAGCTTTAAAAATGATCGCGTACATACTTCTATAGTAGTCAGCAATAATTCCATTACTAGGTTCAATGGTGAAGTTTTCAAATTGTGCAGCTTCTCCTTCACTACTCTTCGTTCTAGTATTATCACTTCTCATTTCAGAAAGATAAAACTCAAGTTGTACAGCCCTGTTAGAATTGTTGCCAGTAGTATTCACTCCTTGCATGCCATCATAGATATTGATAACACCAGTCTCTAGTTGACCTTCAGTTGTGAAATACCCAGCAGCACCTACTGCTGAGATTGGGTCAGGACTCAAAAAGTCCTCACCACATGACGCCAGTGAAAGCGCCAAAATTAGAATCGATATATTATATATTTTTTTCATTTTTTTCATTTAAAATTTGACTCAATTAAACTGAGCTAATTAAAATTCAAGATTAAGACCTAGAGAAACAACTTTTTGGATCGGTGATCCAGCTCGCTGATACCCCCATGTAGTTGGACTTGTGTTGTTAATAGACTCTGGGTTAAACCCTGTATAACCTTCAGCTGTCTTGTAAAGTAAGTTCTGACCTGATACATACACTCTTGCTCTTGATAACACATTAGTCTCTGGTAAAACATCTGCAAGATTTAGACCTACAGTAACATTTCTAAGTGCTATGTAAGAAGCATCTTGAATGATGTCATCAGTAAAGATTTTTGCCTTAATAAATTCTTGATCAGGAGTAGTCGAAGGATTAAAATCTTGACCACTATTAAACTGATTGAAAAGGTATTGATCTCCCATGTTTCTAACTTCAGCACCGTGAGAACCTTGGAACATAAAGCTGAAATCTATCATCTGAAATCCAAACGTATTAGTCAAAGACCATACTAAGTCTGGATAAGGATTTCCTAGGATTGCTTTGTCATCATCATCTATTAGCCCATCACCATTAAGATCTCTTACATATACATCTTGAGCTTCTGCTCCTACAGGGTGAAATGGCTCTTTTAAGTTTGCAAGATCAATATCCTTATCTACAACCCATCCGTAAAATGATGATATCGGATGACCTTCTTGATTTATCCACTGAGCAGCTCTCTTACTATCTACATTTTGTAGCTGTCCGTTAGAATCTGCAAAATCCAATAGCGTATTTTCATTCCTAGATGCGATGAATGCAGTAGTCCATGTCAAGTCGCTAGTTCTAATGTTGTTAGTTCTAAGCTCTAACTCGTAACCTTTATTCTCTACCTCTCCTAAGTTTACTAATGCATTAGTAAATCCTGTAGTAGATGAGATCGGATTGTTAAGTAATAATTGATCACTAGTTCTTACATAATAGTCTACAGAACCAGCTAAGAATCCATTAAATAATTCAAAGTCTACACCAGGATTTATTTCTCTAGATCTTTCCCATTTTAGTCCAGGGTTTGCGATGTTCTGAGCATTAAATCCTGATACTACACTACCGTCAACTACTGCTGTACTTGTACCTAGTAATGCGATATATGGATAGTTGTCGATAAGATCACTTCCAGTATCTAGTCTGTTATTACCTGTTAATCCGTAGCTAAATCTAAACTTCAAGAAATTAACCATATCGTTATCCTGTAAGAAGCTCTCTTCACTCGCAACCCATCCAAAAGATGCTGCTGGGAAGTTTCCATATTTATTATCATCTCCAAATACTGAGCTACCATCTCTTCTTATGCTAAATGACGCTAGGTACTTGTAATCGTATGCATAGTTTAATCTACCAAAGTATGATTGGAATCTGTTTTGGTATGCTGATGAACTTGCACCAGATAAAACTGCTGCTCCAGATATAGTCTGAATAAGATCAGATTCGTATCCAGTACCGATTATTGCACTTTCTTTTGTGTCCCATTTTTCAGCTGAGATACCTGCAATGGCATTAAGCTCATGTAAACCTATTTCTTTGTCATAACTTAAATAGTTTTCATTTACTAAGTGAATTCTATTTTGGTTAGCTAGGTCCAATCTAATGTTTGATGCACCATTTCTGTGGGCAAGTAGTCCTTGCCATCTGTCTTGTTCTGTATTCTGAAAATCACCTGCGATAGAAGTTCTGAAACTCAAACCATCTGCGATCTCAAATTTCAAGAATGTATTTGCAAATATTTTGAACTTGTAATCATTTCTATCTCTCTCTATAACCTTTGCTGCTGGATTTGTATTAGATGTGTTACTAATATCTTGAGCATTAAATCCATCTCCACTATAATTATCAAAGTGTCTCTGTACTGCATAGTCACCTACTTGTACATCAGGATATACGTTTCTGTCTACATACTGGATTGTATTCTCATCATGATAAACAGGTAACCATGGAGTCTGTCTTAATATATCATGTGTTGAACCATCAAATCTTCTTCTGTCAGTATAAGATGGTGCAACTGTAGCACCAAAAGATACTCTATCATTTAATTGAGTTTTGATCTTAAAGTTTAGGTTATACTTTTTGAAATCATCCGTAAGAAGAACTCCTTCATCATGAGTATATCCAAATGTAGCAGCGAAACTAGTTTTGTCGCTTCCACCTCTTGCACTGAATGAGTGGTTTTGGATTGCCCCACCGTCAAAAATTACATCTTGCCAGTCTCTATCAATTCCAATAAGTTGCTTATATCTAGTTCTATCAGATAACTCTCCATTGGCAGCTGTTTCTCTAGCTACTTGATCAGCTATGCTGAAATAGTAAGAGTCACTTTGGTGCGCTGATTTATTACCATAATATCCGTTGTAACTAAATTTAGTTTTACCACTCTTACCATCTTTAGTAGTTATCAAGATAACTCCATTTCCTCCTCTAGATCCATAGATAGCAGAAGATGCAGCATCTTTAAGAATCTCAAAAGATTCAACATCATTCATATCTAAAGAACCTAAAAAGTCATTATCTACAATAAGTCCGTCTACAACAATCAATGGATCAGAACTTGCTACCATAGATCCCGTACCTCTAATACGTATTGTAGGTGCAGAACCTGCTTCTCCTTCAGTAGCCGCAATGTTTACCCCAGATACTTGTCCTACTAATGCTTCATCTACTCTAGATACTGGCAGTTTGTCAAGGTTTTCGTTATCGACTTTTGATATCGCTCCTGTAAGGTGTGATTTCTTGGATGTACCATAACCTATAACTACAACCTCATCTAAATTTGCAGAATTAGGATTCATGATGATAGTAATGTTAGACTGATTACCTACATTAATTAACTGGTTATCATAACCTAGGTAACTAACTTCTAATACATCACCTTCGCTCGCTGCGATAGTAAATTTACCATCGACATCAGTAATCGTACCGATATTAGTTCCTTGCTTGATGACATTAGCCCCAATCATAGGCAGGTCATTTTCATCAAATAATTGTCCACTTGTGGTCTGTGCTTGCATAGCAAACAATCCCACAAAGAGGAAACCGAATACCATCCACGCTTTAATGAATGAATAAGAATTAAAATTTTTTTGCATGATCTTTGATAGTTTTTTTCATTAAAATTCAATTTTGTACTTATGAGGATTCGTACTATCCTCGGGTATATTTAGTTGTTATTATTTCTGCTAAAATCTGAGATGTCTTTTAAGTGGGACTCCATAGCTTTCATCGCTTCGTCGGGATCTTGAGCAATTATCATATCCACTATTTTTTGATGCTCAGCTATCGTTTTTATGTTGTTTCGCTCACTACACACTTTTAACTTCAAGAAGTTTTTAACGATATCTGGTGTGATAATCATCATGAGTGACTTCAATACTGAGTTCTTGCTTGCTTCAGCGATTTTTATGTGGAATAACAAATCTTCTTCCACTGCTACATCGCTTACGCTTAATCTGTTTTTGTATTGATTAAATGCATTTGTTATCTGAACGATGTCATCAGTTGTTCTGTTAATTGCAGCCAATCTTGCAGCTTCTCGTTCTAACAAAACCCTTGTATCTACTAAAGAGCAAAAATCACTTTTCTCTATTTTCAATAAATCAGTAATAAGTCCTTCTAAGGCTACTATTCCTATACCAGTGACTACGGTGCCACTCTGAGGTATGATTTTGACAATTCCGTAAACTTGTAATTTGTTGATTGCTTCTCTGACTTGACTTCTACTTACTCCTAGGTGCTCTGCAAGTTTTCTTTCTGGAGGTAGTTTTTCTCCAGGTTTAACAGCACCAGAGCTAATTAAATCCCGTATCTGAGAGATGATAAGATCTACTGGGTTCGCAACTTTTATTTTATTAAAGTTCTC
>CALFUQ010000089.1 GCA_937929885.1 uncultured Saprospiraceae bacterium | reverse complement strand
GCCACAAAGATTGCTCTATTCTTCTTTGCTTCTTCTTTAATCTTGTCGGTACTCCAACCTATCATAATCGGATTATCCACACCGCTATCATCCTTAGTCATCAATCCATCCTCATCAAAAATGACATAGAACAACCAGTCTTTTTGCTTTACAACTTCTCGTTCTCGAGTATCTGCATTGATCTCATCCTCTGCTAGAAATCGCTTGCCATCGACATTGACATAAATATCTCTTGGTTGTCTATAGACTGCTGTCAAAACCATTGCCCATGCCTCATTAAAATTTGCACGATTACTTCCTGGCTCCAATTCGATTCCGCCCAAACTCGGTAGATGATAATCAGCCATTCTGAAACTTGCATCAATGTCCTCCATATAGATCATTACCTCTCCTGTCGAATCTGGGTAAGCAGAACTGCTAAATGGAATATCTCCATGCTTCTCCTTGAAAAGTTCTTGGTTACTCCCATAACCACCAGAAGTAAGTACAATATTCTTTCCTTTGACTTCCAATGCTTCTTTAGCAGTTTCGAAATGCACAGTATTATAAACACCATTCTCTTGACTCAATTTTTCAAACTTAGCATTCAACTTACAGAAAATTCTTCCAGCTTTAACTTGTTCATCCCAAAGTGGCTTCATCGTCTCGAAGATCGAGATCGCTTTGTTAGCTCCGTATTGTGTTCGTGGTTTCGTGTACGGTACATGACCATAAATTATTCTAGGACATTCTGGTGCCCACGGAAATTCAAGATCATCCAACCAATTTAGAGTTTTGGGCGCCTCTTCGACTGCCTTTTTGATCAAAGCTAGATCGCCACTACCTCCATTGATCCTTACAATATCTTCATAGTGATCTTGAATACTATCTTCTATATCTTTTCTAATTTGGAGTTGGGTCCCGCCTGCACTCATGTGACCTCCTGACCAATGCATCGCTCCACCAATCTTATCTGCTTTTTCTATCAAAGCAACTGTCGCACCTTTCTGAGCGGCTTCTATGGCACAAGCCATTCCCGCCGTTCCCGCACCTACTATAACTATATCATAGATTTTGCTCATGATAATTACTATTTGTAATCAATAATAATATTGCTGTGCTCATCAATACTTACCACACAATCGAGCCCAATAACTGTTGTGCTTTCTTTCTCTTCGATGATCATAGGACCAGCTTCACTCATACCTACATGCATAGCATATCGATCATATACTGGGCAATCTATATAACCTGTTGATTTGAAATATACTTTTCTATTTCCTTTGAAAGCAGACTTGCCATTTGATTTAAAATCAGCATTCTTGACTTCTAAGTTTGGGGTTGCACCACTTACTTGCACTCTCCAAGTGACCATTTGTATTGGCACATCAGAGATACTTTTAGTATAGCGGAATTCATACTCTTTAATGAACCTTCTTTTGATCTCAGGAATTGAGAGATCGTTTAATTTCCCTTGCGGGAGGTCTATGGTTATCTCGTGACCTTGCCCCTCATACCTTAGCTCAGCTACTCGCTCCACTAAAATGTTATTAGAATCTTCTCCTGAAGCAATTACGAATCGTCTTCCATCTTCTTCCATATCATCAAGAAACTTATTCACATGGCCCCAATCTAAAGTATCAAGATTTTTGATATAACTGTGGATATTTTCTTGAGCAATAGGTGATAGTAAAAACCCTAGCGCGCTTGTCACCCCCGCACCAACAGGAATAATAAGTTGCGGTGCATTGATCAACTCTCCTACTCCAAATGCATGAACAGGACCAGCTCCACCAAAAGCGATCATACTGAAATGTCTCGGATCCATTCCCTTCTCGAGTATGTGGACTCTTGAGGCGTTTGCCATATTCTCATTGACGATCTTGTGAACACCATATGCAGCCTCCTCTACTGATAAACCCAAAGGAATCGCCAGTTTATTTTTGATTGCATCGTGTGCGGCTTGCTTGCTCAAACTCATACTACCGCCTAGAAAGAATTCTTCATTAAGATAGCCAAGTACTAGATCCGCATCAGTGACTGTCGGTTGTTCACCACCTAAACCATAGCAAGCTGGACCTGGAGTAGATGATGCACTATCAGGGCCTACTGTAAGTAACCCAAGTTTATCCACTCGTGCTATGCTTCCTCCACCTGCTCCGATCTCGATCATATCTATCACAGGAATTCTAACAGGAAGTCCGCTTCCTTTTTTAAATCGCTTGACCCTACCAGCTTCAAAATTATTAGTAATCTCAGGCTTACCTTTGAAAATCAAGGATGCTTTAGCCGTCGTCCCACCCATATCAAAACACAATAGGTTTTCTGTATTTTTTTGTTTACCAAAATACACCCCTGCCATCGATCCTCCTGCAGGGCCAGATTCTAACAACTGTATCGGAGATTTTCTTGCACCATCTATCGTCGTCAATCGACCTGCAGAATTCATAATCAACAAATTTCCCGCAAAGCCTTTTTCTTTTAATTCGGTTCTTAGTTTATTGAGGTATTGATCTGTAAGTGGTTGCACATAAGCATTCATTGCTGTGGCAGAGCTACGCTCATACTCCCTGATCTCGGGCATGATATCAGATGATAGACTATAAAATATATCTGGAAAATGATCCGATAAATAATTTCCAATTCTTTGTTCGTGATCTGTATTTGCGAATGAGTTGAGTAAACAAACGCCTACTGCTTCCACTTTTTGTTCTGTAAGCTTCTTACCTATTGCTTGCAAATCAGAATCTGATAATTTAGTCAAAACATTTCCGTCTTTGTCAACACGCTCTGCAACTCCGTATCTAAGATTACGAGGTACTAGTGGCTTAGGCATAGTCAAGAATAGATCGTAAATATCATATCTCAATTCTCTACCAATCTCTAAAACATCCTCAAAACCTTTAGTTGTTATAAATGCAGTTTTAGACCCTTTGCGTTCTATAATTGCATTTGTAATTAGAGTTGTCCCATGCACAATAGTTTCAAGTGAATTGATATCCAATCCAAACTTCTTTGTCAAGTCTTCTATACCATTGTAAATACCGATGGTGGGATCAGGATATGTCGTTAAAGTTTTGGTAAACTGTAGTCCTTTATCAGCCTCGTTGAAGAGGACTAGATCTGTAAATGTTCCGCCTATGTCGATTCCTAGCTTCATTCGCTACGATGCTTTAATTTTTAAATGCTTTACCATTCTTCTTTATATTCTCTCTGTCACTTTGTGACATCTCTCCTCTTACAAAGGAGAGAACTTTTATTTTGTCGACTCAAAAAAGTCTGACAGATGTTATCTTTCCAAATTTTCACATCATTACATTTCACTTCATCCAATCATCAAATTCTTTAATCGTCACATTAGCACATCAAAATTATCAGCACACTAATCAATGATACTCCTCTCCCCCACTAACATTCATTGCCTCACCAGTTATATACGAAGCCTCGTCAGACACTAAAAAGCAAACTGCTTTTGCAATGTCCTCCACCATCCCAGTTCTTTTGAGTGGATTTCTATCTTTTATACCTTGCAAGTAATCGTCATACTCAAGTCCTAGTTTATCGCTAAAGAATTTGTTTTGCCAGTGGCCTAGTCCTGTCGTTATATGATTTGGGCAAACAGCGTTTACTCTGATTTTGTGCTCTCCTAATTCTATTGCATTTGATCTTGTAAGACCAACCATACCATGCTTAGAAGCAGTATATGCTGCTGCAAATGGAAATCCACTCTTTGCTGCTTGGCTTGCAATATTTACTATATTCCCTCCTTTACCTTGTTTGATCATTTGTTGTGCAGCAGCTTGTGAGCACAAGAATGCTCCTTTAAGATTTACATCTAATACTGCATCCCAGCTCGCTTCTTTAAATTCTTCGAAAGGCTCCATGATGTAACCCACGCCGGCATTGTTGACGATAATATCAAGCTTACCAAATTTCTTCACTGCTTTTTTTACTAATGCTTGTACATCTTTCGACTTCCTTACATCACATGGGACTGCTATGGCATTTCCTTTATCTTTTTTGATAGCTCGGACGATAGATTGCATTTCTGAAGTTGAGCCGATATGGCTCTTACCAAAATTCTTCCCTGTTGCTTTGCCGATGTCTGTAATAACCACATTGCATCCACGCTTCGCAAGCATCTTTGCTATTGCTTCTCCTATACCTCCTTTCCTTCCAGAGCCAGTGATAATCGCTGTTTTACCTTTTAGGTTTCTCATGATCAAGCTACCTGGTCTGACATGATAAACATGGGCGCATCTGCAAATTCTTGAAATTCACCAGCTATCCGCTTCATAGTTTCTGTTGCTATTTCTTCTCCAAACTTACCCATATCATTGACGTCTATAACTTCACAATATTGATAAGGTGATTTTTCCTCTGATCCCATCAAACCATTCAAACGATACAATCTGAAATCATCAATCGACACCAACCCTTTGACTGTTGGGACATCAGTTGTTTTTGCCCATTCTTCGTAGGCTACTTTGGCAGAGTCATCTTTGAGATTAAATAATACTACTAGTGATGGCATATCTTTCTTTTAGTGTGATAATTATTTTAATGTGATAATTTAATGATCCGATAACTTTTTCAATTTTTAATTACAAATCATCAATTACTCACGCTTGTCTATTCACTAAGAAACTCTTCGCAGATCCTTTTATCAGTCCTTGTACAGAGTTAAGAATCATACTTGCTCCCTTATCTATTAGCTCTTGTGCCCGGTCTGCCGTCCCCGCTACTGTACCGTAGAATTTTCCGCTGGCTAATACTTTTTTAAATATATGGTCAAGCATCTTCTTTACTTCGTCATGGCCAGGCCCGTCGTAGAATCCCATCGACATTGCTAAGTCTCTCGGGCCAATTATAAATCCATCTACTCCGTCGATCTTACACATTTCTTCTAGATTTTCTACACATTCCATTGATTCTATTTGTGGCAGCACTAATGTCTCTTGATTTGAAAAGTTTACGTATTCTTCTTGGCTCATGCCACCTTGCATATAATCTGATGCTCGTACTGGCCCTAATCCTCTTTTACCGATCGGTGGATACTTGATCGCATCTACTAATCGTCTTACATCATCTACATTATCAATACTCGGCATCATCACTCCCATAACTCCTGCATCCATGAATTGTAAGATGAGTTTAGCATCTACGCTTCTGATTCTAGCTAATGGTGTACAATTCACAACTTCGCAGGCTCTAACTAAGTTTGTGACATCTGAGATCGAAATCCCACCGTGCTCACCGTCTATCATGTAATAATCAAAACCATTTAGTCCTACATATTCACATATAGTTGGATCGTTCATCGGAGATATTACTCCGTAGCACGCTTTTCCTTCAGCTATTCTTTTCTTTACTTGATTGGCTTTCATTAATTCTTGATTTTCTAAACCCCTAAGTTCGTTGTAACTATTTATCCAATTGGTTCTCCTTTAGCGATCTTATCTCTTACAAAATTCATCAATCCACCCGCGGCTCCCACGTCGGCAACGAATGGTGCTGCAGGAACAGAATTAAACTCGGTGCCTTTTGTTACATTTTCTATGGCACCCGTAGCTGGATCATAAGACAGCTCATCTCCAGTTTCAAAACCTTTTACTATGTCTTTGCACGTTACAAATGGCAATCCATAATTAATTGCATTCCTAAATTGTAATCTTGCAAAACTATCAGCAAATACTGCTTTGATACCTGCACCCATTAGTCCTGCCACCACATGCTCTATACTCTTCCCTCCACCCGCAAAATTGTGCGCTGCTACGATAAATGTATAACCTTGATCTTTGAATCCATTCTCTTTATTGAATGCTTCGTCGACGCCTGCCATTACCCATTTACTATTTTCTTCTGGATCAATAGGTGCTGTCCAATACTCTTGCAAAATCATATTGTATGACATCACGTAATCATCTGCTACCCAACATTTTCCTTTTATCATCATCCTAAAATTTTCATGCTACTAATTCTTCAAAAACTCGTTTAGCAGATTCTGCTGCTCCCTCTATTCCTCTTGAGGCTTTTGCAGTATGCTCACCTGCAAAATGAACATTACCTGCTGGCTTGATCATGTCTTCAAACCACACTGCTTGTCCTGGACCAAATTCTACGTATGCCCCTTTATTAAATTCATATTTGCCCCAGTTGTGTGTTCCTAGATATTCAACTTTACCTTCTGAGGCTGGTCTTATTTCTGCTAATATTTTTAAGGTTGCATCTCCAATTTCTTTATCACTCATCTTATCGAAGTAAGCTGTTCCTTTTCCATTCACCCAACAAACTAAGTCTTTATGATCTGGACTAGGATTAAAATCCATTACTCTTTCTATTGGAGTATCA
The DNA here is from genome assembly GCA_937929885.1 of uncultured Saprospiraceae bacterium. GTDB lineage: Bacteria > Bacteroidota > Bacteroidia > Chitinophagales > Saprospiraceae > CALFUQ01. The sequence goes on along the minus strand of CALFUQ010000089.1, from coordinate 27,129 downwards.
GTCCACATAGAAGCTGGAGTTTCATCTTCTTCCCAGTAGGCCGAGGTGGCGTTGAGATGAATCTGTGTGATCAAAGTATAAGGTAACTTTTCTATCGCTTTCTTTTGATTAGGATTGGCACTGATAGATAAGTCAACATCTCTCAATGTCGAAAATGGAAGTGTGCTGACAACTTTTGAACAACTGAAACTACTACCATCCTCACAAGTAACTATTGCATTTGTATCATCGCTTTTTATGCTAGTAACTTTTTTATTGGTAATTAGTTTTCCATTTATTTTCCCAACTAAAGCATCAATAAAAGCTTTCGTACCTCCTTTAAAATTGTAGATGGATTTAGAGCCATTAAACTTCCTGAACGCTTTACTATGATAAGAGTTCATCGATGATGTTTCTCTTACATCATTGTAATTAGAACTGATATTTATTAAGTCGATTTCTTCTTCCGTTCTTCCTGCATTAGCTAACAATTCGCTGTATTTGATATCTAAATCTGGCCTTTGATACCATCCAGTCAAACTTGTTAGTTCTTCAGTTTTATTGGGTAGAATAAACTCTAACATTCTAGGATTAGTAGCTCGATCTTTCCAATCTGAATACAGCTTTCCTTTATAATAAATTGAAGTCGGACTGTTCATATATGGCGTAATATCTATTAATTCCACATTGAGTTCTTTGACCAACGCCATGGTCTCATCATATCGATCACCGATTCCTCGACCTCCTACATCTCTTCCCAACTTTGGGTGTGTAAACATTCTTCCTCCTAGTCGATCGCTACCTTCTAACAAAATGAATTCCCGTCCAGCTTTTTCTAACAGAAAAGCCAAATACAAACCAGAATATCCGCCACCAAGAATTACGATCTCAGCATCTTTCTTTTGCTTGCATGCAAAGGGTGCAGCCCCAAGAGCAGTCCCAGCTATTAAAGAATTCTGTATGAATTTTCTTCTTTTCACTTTTCTTTACATAATTTAAGCAGCGAAAGTTCGCGGATCTGTAATTTCCCCCTTAACTGCGGAAGCTGCAACTACGGCAGGTGAAGTAAGATAAATCTGGGCATTTTTGCTTCCCATCCTTCCTTTCATATTTCTATTACCTGCGCTTAAAACGATATCGCCATCACCAGCAACCCCTGTATGTATACCTGCACATGCTGCGCAACTTGGTGTATCTATTGCAACTCCTGCCATGATTAAAGTTTCAAGATAACCTTTGCGCAAAGCTTCTAGATAAACCGTCTGGCTTGCAGGTACCAACATCATATTGACATCTCTATGTACTTGCTTGTCTTTTAAGATCTTTGCCATGATCTCGATATCTTCTAGTCGACCGTTGGTACAAGTACCTACAAATGCTTTATTAAATTTAGTGCCAACTAATTCTTCTACAGGTACTGTGTCATCTAACTTATCAGGTTTTGCAACCGTAGGGCCTAAGTTTGTAACATCGATTTCGTAAACGGCCTCGTATTTCGCATCATCGTCACTTGCAATCATTTCCCACTCTCCCTTGGCAACCCCATCTAAATAAGCAGCGGTAGTTTTATCAGGTGCTATGATCCCATTCTTTGCACCTAAATCAACTGTCATATTGCAAAGGGTCATTCTACCCGCCATGTCTAGTGATGCAATGGCAGGCCCAGTATATTCTAATGTTTTGTATATAAGATGTCCATTCCAGTGCATCATTCCCATGATATGCAAACTCAGATCCTTGCCCATGATCCATGGTTGCCATTCACCTGTGATGTGAAACTTTACAGAGTCAGGAACTCTAAACCAAGCTTTGCCTGTAGCCATTGCCACAGCCGCATCTGTCACGCCTACCGCATTACCGACTGCTCCAACAGCACCATAAGTATTCGCGTGAGAATCAGTACCGATACTTACTGTTCCAGGCAGTACATGTCCTTGCTCGACCATGATCTGATGAGCAATTCCTTGTCTTCCTAGATCATAAAAGTGAGTGATATCATTCTCCTTGACTACTTCTCTCCACTCATTAAGCATGTTTGCAAACTTCTGATTTGGTGGAGGAATCAGATGGTCAGATACACAAATCACTTTGTCCTTATTAAATACCTCAGTTTTACCTAAAGATTTAAACTTATCAAAGCACGTCTTACCGAGGTAATCCATGGTCATGACAGATTCTATATCAACCCAAACTAATTCTCCAGGCTTCACGGAATCACGTCCACTTTGTTTGGCCATTATTTTTTCTGTAATCGTCATTCCCATCTCTTTCTATGTTTTCTTTAAATAATTGTCAATTAAAATGAAAAAACTATCCATCAGACCGTGATGCTTGTCCATTTGTTCTTTTATTTGGTAGGTCGATCCAAAATTGCGGATCGATCTCATGCATCTCTTTTACTTTTCTTTCATTAATCATTGTTATACCATTAAAAGTATCTCCATCTGCCCACTTCCATACCCTGATCCTGTGGTCGTCATTCCCAATCAAATCAATTTGCTCGAATAAAATAGAATCAGGTTGATCTTTATATTCCCATGTTAATATTATACTACGACCAGATTCATAAGCCATACCTAGTAATCTAGGATTATCAAAAATCAACTGTCCTTTCTCATTAAATTCGCATTCCCCAAAATCTAAGCATTCTTCAAACCCATCATCCCAGAAATATTGATTCACTTGATGATACTTATTACCATGCATTTTAATTGTAAGTCTACTTTTCCATTTATCTCTTAGCGTACCGTCTGCTTCGATTCGCGCATAAGTACCCTCCCAAACTCCGACATGCTTAGGGAATAGTTTTAATTCCATATCAATTTTGTAGTTTTTCCAAATTTATGATAATTAGTTAATTAAGTTAACTATTAATCAGGTTAATTATATATATTTATTCTGAGTAAAATATATAAAATGAAAAGATCTATTTATAATTCATTATTAATGCTCCTGGTTTTTGGGTTGTCAATATCTACTATCGCAGCTCAAAGTGTTACAGGAAATGTAACAGGAGATGATGGAGAACCACTGATTGGTGCATCCGTAATAGTAAAAGGCACAAATACAGGAACCATTACTGATATTGATGGTAACTATTCTGTCACTGCTTCATCTGGTGATATGCTTGTTATTAGTTATGTAGGTATGCGAACCACTGAGGTTACAGTAGGTGGTGGAGTTGCTAACATATCGTTAGAAACGGACGCAACTACTTTATCAGACATAGTTGTGACAGCAACTAGACAACCAGTAAGAAAAATACAAACAACAACTGCCATTACTACGATCGGTTCTGAAGAGCTAACTAATATGCAAGCGGAATCCGTAGCTGAAGCCTTGGTAGCAACACCAGGAGTTACCGTTGATAACAGTCAGGGTAGAAAATCATCCTATAACATACGAGGATTCCCATCTGGTAATACTTATGTGACCACTTTAATAGACGGTTTACCTTTAAATGGGTTTGCCTCTAGATCAGCAGGGACTAATGAATATATGGCTCTTGACAAAAATATTGAAAGAGTGGAAGTGGTAAGAGGAAGTGGAGCTACATTATTTGGTAGAGCAGCAGGAGCAGGAGCAGTCAATTTAATATCTAGGTCTGCGGGTGAGGAGTTTGGAGGCAGTGTTTCATTTACAAAGCTAAATAACGTAATGGGAGATGGTCATCCTAATGAAGGCTCTTTTGATTATAGAATGGATTTCAACATAAATGGACCTCTATCTGATAAAGTAGGCTTTAGTTTAGGTGGATACATTATGGAGGATGCAGGATATAAGGAATGGGCTATTAAAGATAAGGGAGGTCAGCTAAGTGGAAATCTAGATTTCAAAATTTCAGATGACAGTAAGATCAGAATTTATGGGATAGTTGGTAATAACCAATTTAATAATTTAACGGATTCTCCATGGGATGTTGGAGCAGGACAACTTGCATCTGGTTGGAGTAATAATAATACTTTCTACCCAGATAATAGCCAACTTAATTTTGTTTCAACACTGAGAACAAGTGCATTTGCGCCAGTGCAATTCACACAACCTGTAACTGATGTAAATGGAAATGAGATCCAACAAAACCAAGCCAATGCAAATAGAGAAGAAGTAAATGGTGGCTTGTTTGGTATCTCTGCTGAATTTGGATTAGGTGGTAGTGCTAAGTTGATTCAGAAAATGAGAATATCAAGCTATGATTGGCGTGATCATAATGAGATTACCTTCTCAAGTTTCTACACAGCTGCGACCAGTATGCTGAGACTTAATGCAAATTCTATCGGAAACATCGGTGATTTTATTAACGAAACTAGACTTCAGTTTGAAGCGGGAGGTGCATCTTCTAAACATCTTATCAGTGTAGGTATGTATGTGAGTAGAGCAAAGTATGATAGATTTGGTGGGCTTCACTGGTACACCGCTAATGTAGACCCTCGACCGACATACGGATGGTTTGGCCCTCCAGGCACCCCTCCGCCAACAGCGTTCTCCCTCTCTAGCACAACTTCTCATCAGGAAGAAAATGTACTTAGTTTCTTTGCAGGAGATGAGATGGTATTCAACGATAAGCTAAGTGTCAACGTAGGGGTAAGATTTGACCAGATGACAGGATTTTTCAATAATGATCCTGACAAGATAGGAAGTATAGACTATGCTCCAGCTGAGCTTATTGAAAATGAATTAGACTTCTCTAATTTTTCTGGATCGATTGGTTTAAATTATTTGCTTAATGATAGATCTGCAGTATATGGTAGTTTTGTAAGAGCATTCTCTTTGCCTTCAGTTGGTCTAGCTACTCCACTACCTGAAAAAGATGAAATAGTATTTAATACAGAAGTAGGTTTCAGATTTGGCATAGGTGATCTAGGTGCAGATATAGGATTGTTTAATACAGTTATAAATAATAGGATTGCGACGGTTTTTGACCCAATGGCTACTGGAGGTCAAACTTTTGTACCTCGACCAGTAGGAACTAATACTGTTAGAGGAGCCGAGTTTCAGTTAACTTTTGCACCTCAAGCTGTTAAAGGGCTTTTACTGAGAGCTAGTGCAACTATGCAAGCATCTCAGTATGATGGATTGCAGATAGCACTTGATAACGTAGATCATGATGGAGATGAGACTACTCCTATGATTCCTGAAGCAAATCTTGATAACCTTTTCGGATTAGAACTGGTAACAATCGATGCTGCTTCTAATCGTTATGCAGTTGATGTAACTGGAAACCAGGTTCATAACACTCCTAGTTTTATTTTCTCATTCAACGCTGGATATAATATCTCAAGCTTTGGCTTAGGGTTTGACATGGTCACGTATCAAGGTAGGTATGCTACTTCATTAAACTTGATTGAGACGCCAGACCTTACTATATCTAATGCATATGTCAATTACAAAATTGGCTTAAACAATGGCAATGGAGTTAAGATTGGGTTGAGAATAAAGAATTTGTTTGACTCAGCAGGTCCTCAACAATTAGTATTAGGTAGTACAAATGACACAGTATTAGTACAAAAACAAAAGACTCCAGACTTCACAGGACAGCTGGGCTTTGGAGTTGTACAAATTCCTAGAAGAATATTATTCACAGTAGGTTATGATTTCTAAAATATAACTTAATAGTTTTTTCATATAGGGCATCTTCAATATTGAAGATGCCTTTTTATATTAATTACTAACTAAAAGATATGAGACTAATTCCATTATTGATCGTTGCATTTATAGTACTAAGTTGTGGTAGTGTAAATAAAACAAGCACTTTAAAAACAGCAGAAGTACCAACTACAAAATCCACTAAAAATAACAAAGCGTCGTATAAAGCCGCACCTGAAGTTTTAAAAGTATGGGTTGATGGTCGAGCAGGAACAGGAGAAGCTGTGCACTGGATTGCTGATGGCGGAGTTTATGAATACCCATCTGGCAAAAAACTATTTGGTATGATAGGTTTTGATAGTTCTACTAGTATTTGGCCAGACGAAAAAGATGGGGAAATTATACATCTCACTCGTAAGACCTTTGCTTATACCGACCCAATAACAGGAGAAGTCATCAAAGAGTACAATGGAAATAAAGTAGAACCAATAGCCTACCCATATCAAATGATAACTTACCGATTCGAAAATGATCGAATATATGGCGATGTCGAACAAGGTGTGGGAGACAGGATTCAAACAATCAAAGCTGAGGATGGAATTCCTTACCGAAAATTAGGCTCAACCTATATTTACAACGCATCTGTATTTCTTGACTTCCCTCTTCCATCTGGTGGGCAATACCAAGCTTGGGAAAATTATGATTTCTTCTTTCATCCTGAGGGCTCAGTGGAAGAACCTCATCAGATGAGCTGGGCAAGATATGGAGCCTTGCCTAAATGGGCAGGAGACGGTAGGGCAATTATCCATCTTCACTCATGGAGAGTAGAGAGTCAAGATGAATTTCCAGAGCAAATACTAACCTGGGCAAAAGCAGATAAACCGAAGTGGCTAAAACCTCCAGCTAATGTAGCAGAAGTAAGAGCATTACAAAAAGGAGAGGCAGGATTGGGATGGGGAAAATGATAAGTAAAATTTAAAATACTGAACCTCTTAGAAATATCCTAAGAGGTTTTTTTATGCTACGAATCAGGCCTAAGCCTTTGCTGCAAGTCCGCATTCTTACCATCCTTAAGATCGCACTGGACTCTAATCCAACCAGGATTCATCCCTATCCTATCTGCTTCATCTTCTCCCCAAGCATAGATCAATGTTTTGCCCTTAAGACTACCTTCTTGAAGTACGATCACGAAAGTATTTCGTTTCATGCCATATGACCAAGTATTGCGCATAGTGAATACCATATGTCTACCATCTAAATAATCAAATTCGAATTGACCTCCCTGATCATGCACTTCTATGTAATGTCTTGTATCAACTGGTCGTCCTCCCTCTTCTCTAGGAAAATCGATCATACAAACAAAGCACCTGGACTTGTCTAGCAAATACCAGTCTTCGTTAATGGCTTGTCCAATTGAATTTCCATTATTCCTAGTGTATTTAAAAGCATAGTGATTTTTTTCAATTTTTACTTGGTAAGTAAAAGAAGAAGCATCAGAAATATCCGAACCACAAGGCCCAGCATTAGTTTTTCCAACAAATGATCTTCCTTCTCTATGTATGAATACATTGCAATCATCTAAAGCCTCTAAAGAGGAAAACTTAAGTTTTGAAAGTGCCTCTTTATTGCGAACCTTACTTGCCTCTTTAAACTTATACATCTCCATTCTGATTTGTTTTGTGCTGTCTTCAGGTATGAACTTATATAGATACTCACGAAATTTATTTTTAGGATCGTTATTTTCATATTCATTGATATAAAGTAAATGCTCCCCAATTACATCGTTCTTAAACTTAGATATTTCACTGTGAATTCTCTTATGTTGTCCCTGTGTTTGGTCTTTCATACCACGATCAGACTCGAATGATAGTTGCTCCACATTATCATAGTCACCTTCCCACATGTCCATAAGATATTCTATCTCGCGCTCCATTAAAGTATATTTTCTTTCAGCTTCTTCGTCTATTGGTGAACCGCCAAAACTTGCATAGACAACCGAAGGCTTTTCTTTTTCTGCTTGATTCGTATGAGAACAGTTTATTAGTAGGATAACACTCAAAAGGCACAAAGAGGAACTACATAATTTTGACATAAGGAAATAGTATTTGTTTAGTTAATATTATTAATTATTAATGTGTTTAACTAATATTTAGATCTTATCTTACGCAGTGGAAATATTAAACGTTAATTGCCTGAACAAAATAGATCTAATGTAAGATGGTGGATCATAGGCACCATCTTTATCGCTACTACTATCAATTATATAGATAGACAAGCACTCTCCGTAGCAGCACCTTACATCAAAGAAGATCTATCTATCAGCAATGAACAATACGGATGGATAGTCTCTGCATTCTTACTCGCTTATGCCATTATGCAATTTGTTTCAGGCAACCTTATAGATAAAATTGGAATCAAGAAAGGATTTTCTATTGCGGTGGTTTGGTGGTCTATTGCAAGCATCGCGCACGCCATTGGGAAAGGCTTTATGAGCTTTGTTGGTTTAAGATTTTTGTTGGGAATTGGAGAAGCGGCAAATTTCCCCGCAGCGATGAAAGCCATCTCTAAGTGGTTTCCGCAAGAGGAAAGAACTAAAGCAACTGGCATACTAAATATGGGACCTGGTCTTGGTGCAATTATCGCTCCCCCACTCATGGCATTTTTAATTTATCAGTTTGGATGGAGAATGGCATTTGTTATTACAGGTTTAATCGGTTTTGTTTGGTTAATAATATGGCAGATAATTTATCATGATCCAGAACGCCACCCAAAGCTCGGCACTAAAGAAAAAGAACTTATACGAAAGATCAATGATGAAAGTGACAGCTATGAAAAATTACCTTGGACAGATTATTTAAAATACAAAGAAGTATGGGGTGTAGGCTTATCAAGATTTGTTTCTGATGGTGCTTTCTACTTTTTTATTTTCTGGCTACCAAGTTACTTAGTTGATGTAAAAGGATTTGATCTTTTACAAATCGGACTATTTTCTTGGATTCCTTTTCTAGCTGCTGATATAGGAAGTATTGCAGGAGGATGGACAGGATCAAGGCTTATGGAAAAAGGCATGTCACTCGACCAATCTAGGAAAAGAGTGATGTGGATAGGTGCAATCTTAGTGGTACCTGTTTTAATGTGTTTATTTGTAGAATCTCCTATGTGGGCTATCTTTTTTATCTCAGTAGCATTGTTTAGTACACAATTCAAGCAGTCATCTCTATTCACAATTCCTGTTGATCTTTTTGATAGTAAGAATGCTGCATCAGTTTGGGGAATATCTGGCTCTGCTGGTAGTTTTGGGGCGATGCTATTTACTCCTGTGATAGGATGGCTTGTTGATAACATAAGTTACTCTCCAGTGTTCGTCATAGTTGCATTTTTACATATCCTATCTGTGTTGATTATTCACATTTTCATACCTGAGATCAAAAGGGTTTCACAACCCATTACTTTATGAAAACTACAGCTTACATATTCCTCATAACAATAGTAATGACCAGTTGTCATAATGATAGACGTACAGATATAAATCATAACATTACGGCTAAGGAGATAATGCAAAAAGCACACGCCAAAGCGGGTGGAGATTTTTGGAAAAACCCGAAGAGCCTAACCCTTAAAGGTCATGCGAACTTTTATCAAGGGAAGGACACATTGCACAATGAAATTCACAATATGTGGCGTGTCTATGCATCAAAAAAAGAAGATGCACATATTGCAACAGGAAAAGTTAAAATAGAATCTATTAGAGAAGGGATCCCTAAAATCTTACTGAGTTTTGATGGGAACAATACCTATGATCTAAATGGTAAGCAAGAAAAATCCGAAGCTGATAACATGTGGTCATCTGCTTTTGGTTATGGGGCTATCAGGCATACACTAGAAGAAGGATATGAAATTTCGATTGTCGGTGAGGACATGATTAAAAATCAAAACACCGCCACCGTCAAAGTAATCGACCCTAATAAAGGCGAGACATTTTTTGATATCACTTTAGGTGATTTCAAGATTGTCAAGGTAGCTTTTGATACTCCCCGAGGGTGGCATCATAGGTTATACTCTAACTTTTTTGAGAAAGAAAAATATACTTGGCTTCAATCTGGTCTTGTAGAATTATTTTATAATGACATTAAAACTAATGAAGTAATCTGGACAGATTTCGAAGTTAATGAAGAGCTTCCAGATAGTTTATTTGTATTAACTTATAATCAATAAAAATACTTAAAATGAAAGGAATATTAATAGTAATGGTCGCGCTTCTTTGGCTACCATCTTTAGTCAATAGCCAATCACAATCCTTAACTGGAGCTGAAGCTTTCGCGGCACGAATGAAAGCGACTTGCGGAACTACCGAAGAAGGAATCACTAGATATGGCATGTGGGAAGGAAGAGCTTATAGTCGTGTGCCAGGTGAAAAAGACAAACACCTATTTAATCTTGTCGGAGTCAATACCAGACAATGCGTTACTGGCAATGATCCTGTACGAGGCAAAGGTTTCAAAAGTGTATCAAGAGAGATTATGATGTACCTAGATCCTGAAACAAATGAAATTATGGATGTATGGACTAACCCTTGGTCGGGAGAAGAAGTACCAGTTTTACATGTTGCAAATGATCCAGTAAATATGAGAGGCATGCGATATGAAAAAAACGCGGATGGCACAGATCCGTATCCTTATGATTTAAGAGTATATGGCAAAATCGCATTTACCTCTGATGAGATCCCGTTGTTTTATGACAATCCACTTGGAAGCGATTATCAAGTTTATGTCGGTGGAGCATACCATGCAATGGAAATATTCAATACAGCATATGATGCCAAAGAAATTACAGATCCTAATGTGAAGAGACTAGGTCAATCAAATATTGCTTGGACTAGAGTAGCTCAGTGGCTACCATGGATGGAGATGGGAAGCAAATCAGGAATCATGGTTTTCAATGCAACAGGTTACAGTACTTTTGACAAATCAGAGATCTGGCCAAGACTTCAAAAAATAATGGACGAAAGATATCCGCTATACAATACTCCTCCGCCATTAACAGACAATAGAGTTAACGAAACAAGCTGGACTGTATTCAAGAAGCATATGGATGAAAAAGAAAAGAAAACAGTAAGAGGTAAAGCATCTAGTTCACACTAATTATATGATCAATAAAAAGCTTGTATTAGCAGCAAGGCCTAAAGGGCTTGTAAAGCAGAGTGATTTCTTACTCGAAACTGAAGACATACGAGAGCTGAAGGAAAATGAGTGCTTAATTAAAACACAGTTTCTTTCACTAGCTCCAGTTATGAAATTTTATATGCTGGATGGAGGTGGCTTTGCAAATCCTCTGTCAATAGGTGAAACGATAAGAGGAAGAGGAGTTGGCCAGGTAATTAAAAGCAGAAATACTAGCTACAAAGAAGGTGATTATGTGAGTGCAAATTTTGGCTGGCAAGAATACTTAATTAGTGATTGTGTGTCAGACAAAATGATGTACAAATTAGATGACCATGGCTTAAGTCCATCCACAGCATTAGGTGTATTAGGAGTTACTGGGTATACCTCTTACTTTGGTTTGTATGAAATCGGTGAGCTTAAAGAGAATGATATTGTCCTTGTCTCTGCTGCAGCGGGAGGGGTAGGAAATATCATAGGTGGTCTTGCAAAGATTAAAGGAGCAAAGACCATTGGTCTTACAAGTAAACCAGAGAAGGCAAAAGTTTTGCTCGAAAAATTATCATACGACCATGTCATCAATTACAAAACCGAAAATGTTGATGAGAGGTTAAAAGAAATTGCACCAAATGGCGTCGACGTATACTTTGATAATGTAGGAGGGGAAATTTTAGATATTGCGTTAACTAATTTAAAAAAATTCGCAAGGGTAGTATGTTGTGGTAGGATCTCTACTTATGGTGATGAAAAATTATACGAGCAAAACTACCGTCTTAAAAACTGGCATCTGATATTGGGACGACGAGCTAAGATGCAAGGTTTTTTCATATATAATTTCCAACCTAGATTCCGTGAAGCACATGATAAACTTTTGCAGTGGATAAAAAGTGGAGAGCTAAATTATCACGAGGACATTCAAGTAGGTTTGGAATCTATGCCCGCCGCACTCAACAGATTATTTGAAGGAAAGAATGTAGGCAAGCAGCTCGTGAAAATTAGCTGATAATTACTTAAATATCTAAAATGAAAAACCTACTATTTATAATTCTAATGTTGAGCTTGATAAGTTCATGTTCAAGTGTAAAAAGCACAACAACTAACTTAAAAAGTACGCCACCATTTTTAGAAGGCACCCACTTCAAGAGAACTAACTTACTAATCTCAGACTTAGACAAGTCCCTAAAGATATACCGAGACATATTAGGGTTTACTGTGCACAAAACATCTGATTCTAGCGAAGACTCTTACTCCTACCCTGTCTTCAATATTCCTAAAGAAGCAAAACTTAAATTCTGTACCTTAGATAGCCCAGACCAAATTAGGACAATTGCATTGACACAAATATCAGGCATTAAACTCCCTAAATTGCCTTCAACCCCTCACATGTCCGCAAGTGTAATAAGAGTAAAGAATCTTCCAGAGGCGATGAATAAAATAAAAGCTTTAGGATTAGAAATTACTAAACCAAAAATTGCAGTTGGATCTGATGGTGATACTTTTATGGAGCAAGCATTCATAGATTTTGATGGCCATCTTATTGTTCTATACGAATTTCAGAAATCATGAAAAATATATTCTTCCTATTTAGCCTTCTTTTGTTCATAAGCTCATGTGCATCTAAAAAGATCGTTCAAAATCAATCTTCAAACGCGCCGGCATTGACAGAAGAGCAAATATTTAATATCACTGCTCAGCCAAAAGATTTCCCATTGGTGCTGAGACGGACTACATTAATAGTAAGGGATCTAGAGACCTCACTCAAACTCTACAAAGATGCACTGGGCATGAAAGTCATTTATGACAACCAATTAAAGCGACCTAGAAAAGATGGTAAAGAAGGAGAACAAACATTACGTTTAGTTTTTCTTAAAGCAACGCATGAGTTCTATGGCGTCCTAGGACTATTGGAATATTATTACGGAGAAGACATAGAAGAAAAGGCTGTAAGAAAAGAAGGCTTCACTGCCCAAAATATCGTGCTGCTATTCAACAGCCATGATGTCAAAAAAAAGTTTGAGGAGATAAAAGCAATTCCTGGAATTGAGGTTTTTACTGCGCCTAAGCATGTAGAGTATCCTGGTTATGATGGTGGTAAGATCAAAGTTTTAGTAAGTACTTTTTATGACCCTGATGGTTTCTTGGTGGAGTTCAATGAGTTGTTGGATGAGATATGATTTGGTTTCACACTCTATTTTCAAGCCGACATTGTGAACATACTGTCTTGACTAAGATTTGTAGGATTAAGGGATCTTAGGATGCAAGATAATCTCAATTTTTGAATTAATCTTATCATTCTTAAATCAAGTAAATCTTAGTTCAGACAGAAGAGCTATCCTCTTCCTGAGAATGAATACTCTGAGGGTGAGCAGTCTGTATCAGCAAAGCCTTAGTCCTAAAGAATCTGGTAAATCCATTATTCCCCATACGAGAGCCATTTAAGCCAGATAACTTAAAAGAGTTCTTTGTGGCGTCAAAAACTTGATTGGTGAGACTTCCATCATTGATACTCATGCCGCCTGCATCAATTAACGAAGCGACTCTAATCGCCTCTTCTACATCACCAGAAAATACAGAGCCAGATAAACCATAATTTGAATCGTTAGCTAATCTAATCGCCTCATCTAGATTATTATAGGACATGACTGGAATGACTGGACCAAAGGTCTCTTCCGTCATTAAACTCATACTGTGATTAACATCAATAACGACAGTAGGCATCATCCATGATCCTCCATTTATATTATCTACGGTCCCACCTGTTTCAATCTTAGCGCCTTTCGCAATGGCATCTTTTAATTGATTTTCGATCTTAGTAGCTTGCTTATCAAAAATCAAGGGACCCATCGTCCCACCTTTCTCATAATTACTATTATAGTTGATCTGCTCAATCTTTTTGCATAGTAATTCTACAAATGCATCATAAATCGTATGATCTACATAGATTCTCTCTAGTGATTGACAAGCTTGCCCTGTGGCGCCTGCAGCACTTCTGATTACCGCATCTGCTGCTACCTCTAGATCAGCATCTGCCATGACTATCGCAGGATCCTTACCACCCAACTCCAAGAAAGCAGGTATAAAATTTTTCGCAGCATTCATAGCTATGATTTTGCCTGTTGCAACACTTCCTGTGAAACAAATCACATCTACATTGTCAACTAAAGCCGCACCGCTCTCAGCACCACCTCGTACAAATTTCAATACTCTAGACAACTCAGGCATTGCTTCAACGATCGCTTCTAGCGGATCAATAAATCTTGGTGTTACTTCACTTGGCTTAAGCAACACTGTGCAACCAGCTAACAAGGCAGGCACAGTATCAATTAGCGCTAGCAACAATGGAAAATTCCAAGGGCTTATCACACCGACTAATTCATATGGAACCTGCTGTTGTTTGATTCTTACAGTAGGATTAGAAAAAGAATCTCTAACAGGTATCTCTTCCATCAACTTTGGTACGCTAAAACATCTTCCCTTTATGAGACCAATTGCACCATCAAACTCTATCCGACTTATCTTTCGACGACCTGTATCTATAGAGAGTTGGTTTATGATATCTTCTTTTTGCTCTTCTAATTTTTCTGCTAGCTTAAGCAAGACATTTACCCTGGCGTTTACACCTTCACTATTCCAAGATGCTTGTGCTGATCTTAGGTCTTTGCTTTTTTGGCCTACTTGCTCAGGACTATCTACAACTAACTCATAGTCATACTTTCCATTACGTGGGTTCCGTACTTGCATCTTCTTTTACAGGGCTTATGAAAAATGATAATATCAAACCTATTAACAGAAACAAAGCTATTACTTTAAAACTCATAGCGTAAGTTCCAGATTTATCTGCAATGTAAGCTGATAATGATATGCCTAGTCCAGCTCCCAAACTTTCAAATAATGAAATCGTACCGCCAATCTTACCTGCTGAGTTTATACCAAAAGTTGTGATGATAATGTAATTGATCAAAGTGTAAAGCCCACCCCATCCTATGGCAAATAAAGGAATCGCATACCATACAAGCGATGTACTATAAAGTGAAAACCCAATCGCTCCTAACATCATGATAAAGACCTGAATTTTGAATAGGGTGTATTTGTCTATGTAGCTCGTCAAAAATCCAGATAAGAATTTTGCACCTAGAATAAATAATGACATATATCCGAGACCTTTGATAGCATCGTCTGTAGTTAACCCTAATTCCCTTATGTATAAAAACAAATTGAGATACCCTCCCATAATACTGTAGTAGGTGAAAAACCCAATAATACAAAGCAGCCAAAACTGTTTGGTCTTTAGCGCATCGGCAAATGTCAATTCTACTAGGTCATCAGTCTTACTTTTTCCATCTTTGTTTTTGGTACCCGATGATTTTATGAAAATCCAAACTAAAAACAGCATAATTAAGGGAAGAATTGCTTCATATCTAAATGCTTGTCGCCATCCAAACTCTTCTAACAACCAGCCTCCAACTTTGGGCATAATGTAACCTCCTAAACTTGTTCCTGCAAGTGCCACACCTATAGCTGCGCCTCTATTTTCTGAGACCCGCTGCGATACCATAATTACAGCTGCGAGTGTCCCCGCACCAGCCAAAGCAAACGCCATTATCACGTGAAGCAGATACATATGCGTGGCAGATCCTATTACACTATAGCCATAAATAACACCTGATAACAATACCAGACCAATTGAAAAAGTAGTCTTAACTCCATACTTATCGATAATAGCTCCCATGAATGGCATGATCAAAGCAGCTACCCAAAGATTGATAGTATCTCTCAATTTGAGTTGGGCCTTGGACCAATCAAAATCACCAATAAGCGCTTCATCAAATACGGTAAGACCAGAGAAGGTCATCCCATTTGTGACTGCTAAGAAGACCATTCCAAACAATGGAATACCCAAGAGCATTTTGATATCTGAAGCTTTCATACTTACTGTTTTATGTAAATAATTGGAGTATTGTAAGGTGTAGTTACTACGCCATCTTTTATCCAAGTTTCCATCACACTTAACTTGCCATGTTCTAAGGTCTCTGTCAATCTGAAGTGAAGGCCAGGCATGAACTCACATTTATGATCTGTTGTAAAATGCCTTTTCTCAGGGTTAAATTTATATGGCGCTGCTCCAAATGTTGGTTTGATATGCAGTTCATCATGTTCGAAGAATAACTCTTTATTAGCATTTATGACTTTCGCAGGATCTAATCTCTCAGGTACCGTTACAGAATTCAGATAAACTGTTCCTTCTTTCTCCGTTACATAAAACAACAGAGGTTTTATGATCATTTCTTCTCCAGGATATGTGTAATAACTTTCTTCTAAAATATATCTTCCTCTATCGTCCTCAGGAAAATTCCTGACGATATGTGTACAGTCACTGGTAACATGCTTTGCATAGGGGTGTACTTGATTTCCACTTGCTTTCTCCTCAATCACTTGATCTATATTGTCAAGTGTCCCGCTTAGGATTTCTACAAACTCCTGCAGAATCGATATAGCTATTTTCTCACTCATAATGTTTGAAATATTTCAATTAGTAACCCTCCTGGTGTTTCCATCGTCATAGTTTTGGTTGATCCCAAAATAGGATCGACAATCTTTGTTGGACTTGTTATCACTTTTGCATTATGTTGTTTAGCATTAGCTAAAACCATATCTATATTTTTTGTTTCAAATGACCACATTCCTATTCCTTGATTTGGAACTCTGGAAGGAGCAGCGCTCTTCTCGAATATACCATCTTTATAATCGAGGAACAAAAGATGATTTTGGCTTGCTCCTTTAGCATAGATTGCGGCAAATCTAAATGGCACTCCTTCAGGAATTCCAAGAGCAGATCCTGGGGATGCTTCCCAAACCCAATCAAAACCAAATTTCATATCCATCACATCTAAATAGAATGCTAACTCTTCATCAGAATTATCAGTTACAAATGCCGAATACCCTGGGCCCCCAAGCTTAGTCTCTTCATCGATCGGAGAAACCTGCGGCATACCTCCTCCTCTTCCCAAACTCACACAGTGTACAAAATCAGGTCCTTGATGGATGGTTTCGTAATAAGGAAAAGTTTTACCATCCCGTGTCACTTCACCTTCTTGCAAAGGAGCCATCCGACCAAACCCTTGATCTTCAACTCGCTGATCCGTAGCATGGACATCGCCATTAGGAAAACCTAATGAAAAAGAACCTAATTCTCTGCAACTATAACTTTGATGAATGTGTGGAGTCTCCTGCTTCAGATGCAAAAATCTGATATTCACCAAACTAGGAACACTGGGACGATGTATCAGATAATAATCGTAATCAATATGATCTGGAATATTCCACACATTTCGTTGGCCACTCATTTCATCAACAGACAATTCGAAAGGGCCTTCTATGGTCATCCCCATTGCTCTCACATAGAATTTTTTAGTAGCCTCTAGATTGGTACTACATAAGGTTGCGGTGTGAAGATAGTTGCATAGTCCTTCGAAGGTATTGACATGTATAGGATTGTTTATATCCATCGCATTCGTTTTTCTTTTAAATTTTACACCAAAAGCTTAAGAGGGTTTTCAAGGTAAATGTTCAATCGCTGAAGAAACCTTCCTGCATCTGCTCCATCGATGACTCTATGATCAAACCCAATCGTTAATGGAAGAAACTTACGACCTTCTCTCACTTGATAAGATGCTACTCCAAGAATAGCAACCTGAGGAGGTAGGATCACTGGAAATATTCCAGTAGTCCCAAATCCACCTAAATTGGAAATAGTAAAATTGCCGCCTTGGAGTTCATCCATTTTTAATTTCTTGTCTTTAGCTCTGGTCGCGAGATCAGTTAATGAAGTACTGATCTGACTCAGGGATAGCTGATCGACATTCTTGATTACTGGCACAAATAATCCATGCTCTGTATCTGCCGCTATACCTATATTAATGAAGTCCTTGTAGATGATCTCTTGAGCCTGATAATCTATGCTACTATTAAACTTTGGAAAATCTTGTAAGGTTTTAGCTACAGCCTTTGCTATAAACACTGTCAATGAAATTTTCAATTCATAGACCTTATTTAATTCCTTTCTTTGGATTTCTGTTTCGGTTACATCTGCTTCAGTTTGCAACCATGCATGAGGAATTTCTCTCCACGATTGCATCATGTTTTTCGCTGTGGCCTTCATCACAGCAGACATGCTTTCTGTATGAGTATTACCCCACTCTGAGAAATTTGGTAAGATGGAAGCTGATTGAGTAGCCGCATTATTTAATGGAGATACTTTGATATGATATTTTATATCTTCCTCTAATATCACATCTTGAGCTGTTGCTACAGATGATAATCCTACACCTAATTCTCTAGCCAATTTTCGAGCTTTTGGTGTTACTCTTAATCCTTCTTTCCTTTCTCTTCTTATAGCTGGATTCTGTGGTATTTCTGTTCTTTTGACTGTTTGATCGGGAGGTGTTTCGTTATCTGTTTGAGGTTCTTCTTTTACAACTTCAACTTCTGCCTTCTCTTCCGATTTCTCTGGTTGACCTCCTTCAGACTCCACCTCTAGTAAAGCTTGACCTACCGCTACTTCATCTCCTTCATTGACTAGGATCTTTACAATTACACCTTCCAAACTACTCGGCACTTCCATAGTTACCTTGTCTGTTTCTACTTCCACCACCGACTGCTCCTTTTCGATATTATCACCCTGACTTACGAGTACTGAAACAATAGTTCCTTTCTCGATGCCCTCTCCTAATGATGGTAATAATAACTTAGCCATGATCAATAAGTTGCAGGGT
The DNA here is from genome assembly GCA_937929885.1 of uncultured Saprospiraceae bacterium. Lineage (GTDB taxonomy): Bacteria > Bacteroidota > Bacteroidia > Chitinophagales > Saprospiraceae > CALFUQ01. The sequence goes on along the minus strand of CALFUQ010000089.1, from coordinate 8,636 downwards.
TAAGTTTTTCTTTTGAAATGTTTTGATCCTTTATAAACTTAGTAAGCACGGTCTTATTGATAGCACTTTTCTTTACTAATAAATTCAAGGAAGCGAGAACAATGTACTTAGGACTCACCTCAAAATGATCGCGCAGCGTCTCTCTAGATTCACTTACACCAAAGCCATCAGTTCCTAGCACACCATAGTATTCTGGCATCCATCTTGAGAGTGCTAGTCCCATTGTTTTCATATAATCAGAAGTTGAAACGAATACCCCTTCTTCTTTTCCAAATACCTCTTCTAAGATCGATTTACGGTTACTATTTGGATTTAGTAAATGTTCTCGCTCTGTATCAGTCGCATCTCTTTCCAATTCTTGATAGCTGGTAACACTCCACATGTCTACACTTATTCCTAGTTCTTCAAGCATCACTTTTGCGGCAAGCGTCTGGGTGATGATTGCTCCTGATCCAAGTAAATGTACTTTCTTATCAGACTTACCTTTGCTTTCTTCAAATCTGTATACTCCTCTCAGGATATCTTCATCCTTTACCTTCTTAGGTCTTGGAGGCATGAGCATATTTTCGTTGGTGATGGTGATGTAATAAAATATCTTTTCCATGTGATGATACATTCGTTCGATACCATCCTTGACGATTACTGCTAGCTCATAAGCGAATGCAGGATCATAAGATTTTAGATTAGGTATTACACTTGCTAGTACATGTGAATGGCCATCTTGATGCTGGACACCTTCACCATTGAGTGTTGTGCGTCCCGAAGTTCCGCCAAGCAAAAACCCTTTGCACATCATGTCACCACAGGCCCAGATCATATCACCTACCCGTTGAAATCCGAAGATCGAATAGAAAATATAAAACGGAATCATTGGCAATCCATGTAATGAATAAGCTGTCCCTGCCGCCATGAATGATGCAATCGCTCCTGCTTCACAAATTCCTTCTTGTAGGATCTGCCCATCTGTACTTTCTCGGTAGTATGCTAAAGTATCGGCATCTACTGGCTCATACAATTGCCCTTTTGGCTGATAGATTCCTGCATATCTAAAAAGCCCATCTAAACCAAATGTCCTTGCTTCATCAGGGATGATCGGAACGATGTACTTCCCTATTTCTTTGTTTTTTAATAATACAGAGATTATCCGTACCATCACCATGGTTGTCGATAACTCTCTTTTCCCAGAACCCTTATCAAACTCTGCAAAAATATCTTTAGGCAAAAGATCAATAGGTTTCACCCTCTCAGTTCGCTCGGGTAAAGACCCTCCAAGAACTTGCCTTCTTTTTTTCAAATATTGAATCTCAGGACTATCTTCTGCTGGTATATAAAATTTTGCGCTAGCAGCATCTGCTTCGCTGAGAGGTATGCCAAGTCTTGTTGCCGTTTCTATCCGTTCTGCTTCACTCATATTCTTTTTCTGATGAGTGGTATTCTTCCCTTCTCCAGCCTTACCCATACCATATCCTTTTATGGTTTTCATGAGAATCACACTTGGCTTTCCATTAGGTCGAGCCGCTTTATCAAATGCTGCATAAACTTTTTTCACATCATGTCCTCCGCGCTTTATCGTTCTGATCTCTTCATCGGTTAACGATTGCATTAAATCCCCTAATTCAGGATTATCTTTTATCCAATGCTCTCGTACTTTTTCACCAGATAAAACAGAATACATCTGATAATCTCCATCCAATGCCTCATTCATTCTGTCCACTAGAATACCATCGTGATCTCTCTCCAACAATGAGTCCCACTCGCTTCCCCATATCACCTTTGTCACATTCCATCCCGCCCCTAGGAAACTTCGCTCTAGCTCTTGTATGATTTTCCCATTACCCCTTACAGGCCCATCTAATCTCTGCAGGTTACAGTTAACGATTAGAACTAGATTATCCAATTGCTCTCGCACTGCTATGTTCAATGTCCCCAAAGTCTCTGGTTCATCCATCTCACCGTCACCAACAAAAACCCAGACTTTACCACCATTTTTCTCTTTGAGGCCTCTATTCTCTAAGTACTTTTTAAACCTTGCTTGATAAATAGCAGAAACACCTATCAACCCCATCGAAGCAGATGGAATTTCCCAAAACCATGGCATCCGTCGTGGATGAGGATAAGAAGGTAAACCGCCCTCTGGCTTTAACTCTCGTCTGAAATTTTTAAGATCTTGTATAGTCAATCTACCTTCTAGCACGGCACGAGCATAGATACCAGGCGCAGCATGTGGTTGAAACGAAACTAAGTCTCCCCCATATTCTTCACTCTTCTTTCTAAAAAAATGATTATAGCCCACTTCATACATCGTAGCGGCTGAAGCGTAAGTTGCAATATGTCCTCCAAGGCCTTTACCTGAATCGTAGGCTTGTAGTACTACGCACATGGCATTCCACCGATTTATATTTTCGATTTTAGTTTCAATCTCCGTATCTCCTGGGTATTGAGGCTGGTGTTTTACATTGATAGTATTAATGTATGGTGTGTTAAGCGCTTCTCCTACTAATTTGATACCACGGCGCAGCGCATGATTCCTCAAAGTCTTCATCAGCTCCACCGTTTTTTGCTCACCTAGATCGTCTATAAATTCATCTAGAGATTCTAGCCATTCATTAACCTCGATATCTACTAAATCAATGTTATTTTTAGAGGTATTCATAAACAAATACGGACAATAATTAAGAATCAAGAAATTAGTTAACTTTATAAATAGTTAACAAACTTAACTAATTTTATTTTCTTTAAAGAGAGATTAATGAACTATAAGGTACATGGCTTCAAGGAAGTAGTTTTTTCTGTTAGAAATCTGGAAAAAGATAAGCAGATGTATGCCGATCTAGGAGGTTGGGATATCATTCATAATGCTACTTTAAGTAAAGCTCAACTTGATTTCTGGAACCTTCCTTCAGAAGCAACCGCAGAATGTTCATTACTGAAATATCCGGGTAGGGATTTTGGAATGCTTCGACTTATCAGTTTCAAAAATGTGGAACAAAAGCATATCAGATCAAACTCCCAAAGCTGGGATACTGGTGGAATCTATGATGTAGATATTCGTGTAAAGGAAATCGAAAAAAAGATAGAAGACTTCCACACCTATGGGTGGACAGGTTTCTGTGATTATGAAGAATATCACTTTAACCAATTTCATGTCTCAGAGATATTATTGAAAGGAAGTGAAGATATGGTTTTTGCATTGATTCAAAGACATGCCCCTACACTAACCAATTTCCCATTGCTCAAAGAGATGAGTCATATCTTTAATTCTTCGCAGATCGTAAGAGACATTGAGGTGGCAAAGGATTTTTATATGAATAAGCTAGGCTGGCAGATCTATATGGAGAATATCAGTGAGAATAGTAAAGCAGGACCAAATGTTTTTGGTATACCCCATAACATCTATCCAGATACCAGAAGAAAGATACTTATCTTAAGCCCCGATGGCGGCAATGAGGGTTCTGTAGAATTGGTAGAGATAGAAGGTCTAGATGGACGTGATTTTAGGGATCAATGCGCTCCTCCTAACCTAGGCATTTTAATGTTAAAATATCCAGTCGAAAATTTAGCTGCTTATACGAAGCACTTAAAATCGAAAGGTGTAAAAATAATAAATGAGACCAAAGGTTTAGATTTTGCACCTTACGGAAAAGCTGATGTAATCTCGGTGCAATCACCAGATGGTGCATGGTTGGAGTTTTATGAATTGATAGATTAAAATTTAAAATCAGATTTGAATAATCAAGTAACTATAGAAGAACAGGGATTACGTGACGGCATTCAGAATTTGGATGTCATACTGAGTGTTGAGCAGAAGTTACACTTCATAGACAGCCTCGTCGATGCAGGTATAAAAAGAATACAGATCGCATCTTTCGTACATCCTAAGTTAGTACCGCAGATGGCTGATGCAGAAGCAGTTTGCAAAAGAGTATCAAAGAAAGACGGTATCATCTACAGCGGTCTCGTTCTAAATCTTAAGGGAGTCGAACGAGCAATAACCGCAGGCCTAGATCATATCTCATGTTCGATATCAGCAAGTGATACACACAGTCAAAAAAACGCAAGAAAAAAGTTAGCTGAAGCAAAAGCAGCGTTCCTAGAAATGGTGAAGACTTGCCAAGAAAATAATATTCGTGCTCGTGGTGGCATTCAATGTGCTTTCGGTTGCAGGTATGAAGGTGTGATTGCTAAGGAGCATGTTTTAGATATGGTAAAATTTCACCTAGATACAGGTATCGAAGAATTAGCGTTAGCGGATTCTACAGGCATGGCAAATCCGATGCAAATAGAAGAGTTAATGAACAGTGTAAAAGAACTTGCAGGTGATATTCCATTGATTTTGCATTTACACAACACAGAAAGTAAGGGCTACGCAAATGTTTATGCTGCATTAAGATCAGGGGTCAGAATATTTGATACTGCATTTGGTGGATTAGGTGGATGTCCATTTATAACAAGTGCGACTGGCAACATTGCCACCGAAGACACAATACACATGCTTCACCAAATGGGATATGAAACAGGAATCGATATAAATAAGGTAGCCAAACTATCACTAGAGATGCAGGGACTGCTCGGTCATGAATTACAAAGCAAAATGTACAGCCTGCTACAAAAAGACGATATAGCGATCATATGAGTAAAGGAGGAAAAACAATAAGTGAAAAGATTATAGAAGCGCATGTAGGTCACCCTGTGAAACCAGGAGATCTTATCATTACTCCTGTCGATGGTGTAATGGCTACAGATACTACTGCCCCACTGGCGCTCAAGGCTTTTAAGGCCATGAATGGCAAAAGTGTATTCGATAAGGATAAGGTAATACTTGTCTTAGATCATGCAGTACCACCTCCTAACGAACGTATCGCAAACCTGCATAGATTGATGCGCATCTTTGCAAAAGAACAAGAGATAAAACTTTTCGAAATCGGCGAAGGCATTTGTCATCAGGTCATGGTTGAACATCAATACGTAAAACCAGGAGATATCTTTATAGGAGCAGATTCACATACACCTACTTATGGAGCGCTAAACGCATTTGCATGCGGTGTCGGGTCGACAGATTTAGCTGCGACCATGATGACAGGAAAGATCTGGCTCAAAGTTCCTGAGAGTATCAAAATCGTCTGCAATGGTAAATTACAAGCAGGAGTTTCGGCTAAGGATTTAATACTACATCTAGTGGGTCAGCTTACCATATCAGGGGCAACTTACCAAGCAATAGAATTTGAAGGAGAAGCATTCGAAGGAATGACTCTGGCAAGTAGAATGACCATAGCGAATATGGTAGCAGAAATGGGAGGAAAGACTGGTATCGTAAATCCCAAAGGTTTAGAATTGGATTATGACTACGAACCGATTTATCCAGATAAAGATGCTGACTATAAAAAGATATTTAAATTTGATGTAAGTAATCTTGAGCCGCAAATAGCTGCACCACCATCACCAGATAAAGTAGAAAATATATCCACAACTGAAGGAACAAAAATAGATTATGCATTTATTGGAACATGTTGCAATGGACGGTTAGAAGATTTACAAGCCGCAGCAGAAGTACTGAAAGGAAAACGAATAAAAGATGGGGTGAGATTTATGATCGCACCAGCATCAAAGAGCACTTTACTAGATGCAATGAATGATGGGACTTTGCAAACTTTGATTGAAGCAGGAGCTTCGATAATCACACCAGGATGTGGCCCTTGTGTCGGAACTCATCAAGGAGTCCCTGGTGATGACGAAGTAGTTATATCAGCTGCCAACAGGAACTTCAGAGGACGAATGGGAAATCCTAACTCGAACATATACTTAGCTGCTCCAGCGACAGTAGCTGCAAGCGCACTAACTGGAGAAATTACTAACCCAAAAAATGTTTGAATAATGTGCTGATTTTTTGATGTGGTGATGCGATAATTAAAAACAATATGGAAAGCAAGAAAAATTTGATTGTTGATTTGACAGTAGAGTTTTCTCTTTCGATAATTAAGAATACAGAAGAATTGCAAAGGAATAAGAAATATGTAATTGCAAAACAACTAATGAGGTCAGGAACTTCGATAGGTGCAAATGTGCACGAATCTCAATCCTGCGAAAGCAAAGTAGATTTTATACACAAGTTGAAAATAGCAGACAAAGAAACTTATGAAACTGAATATAGGCTTGAACTAGGTGATAAATCTGAATCGTATCCAGAAACGCATAATTTACAATCAGACCTAATTTCGATTAAAAAGGTGCTTCCAAAAATAATTTCTTCTGCAAGAAGAAAGACATCAACAAATTAACACATAAACACATTATCGCATAAATCATGGTTTACGTATACGGAAATAACATAGATACAGATAGAATCATACCAGGCAAGTACACTAAGACGCTTGATTTAAGTACACTTGCCGATCATGTTTTAGAAGATCTTGATCCGTCTTTCAGTAAAAATGTTCAAGTAGGTGATATAATAGTTGCAGGTGAAAATTTTGGGTGCGGGAGTTCGCGAGAGCAAGCTCCTATAGCCATTAAGCAATCAGGAGTGTCTGTAGTGATCGCTGAAGATTTTGCAAGAATATTTTTCAGAAATGCAATCAATATCGGTTTGCCAGTATTAGAAATTGGGAAACATGATATCCAAATAGGTGCTGAAATAAAATATGACCTTAAAAGTGGGGAGGTTCATGATCTAACTGCTAATAAAAAATACACAGCTGTGAAACTACCACAGATCATGATTGATATTTTAGAGGAAGGGGGATTGGTAGCTTATCTCAAAAAGAATAAAACCTATAATCTTTCATAGATAAATATGAGCAGAATAGAACCTAGATCATTAAACGAAGTACCAGAGTTTAAAGACTTGATGGAGAAAGGTGCAGAAACAATGGGTTTCATGCCAGAGGACGGATTGATTATGGCCCACTGTCCTGAAATGCTCAAAGGTGCTGGACATTTTATAAATTCTATTTTAGGAACAGGGACGGTAGACGGAGGTTTAAAACGAATGATAGGTTACATCACTAGCCAAGCATCTGGCTGTCACTACTGCTCTGCTCATACCAGCTTTACAGCTCTTAAGAATGGGATAGAAGAAACAAAAATGAAAGCTATTTGGGAATACCCAAATAGTAATCTATTCACTGCAAAAGAAAAAGCTGCTTTGCAATTAGCTCATCATTCGGGGATGGTCCCTAATGGTTCTACAGATGACGATTTCGAGGAACTCAAAAAACATTTTAGCAAAGAAGAAATTGTAGAGATCGTTTTTACAATTTCGTTGTATGGATTTTTAAATAAATTCAACAGTACCATTAAAACCACGATCGAAGAAAAACCATTAGCAGCATATAACAAAATAAAGACTACTCATGAGTAATGTTTTAGAAGGGATCAAAGTATTGGAATTTACCCATGCAGTGATGGGGCCATGTGCAGGACTGATGATGGCAGAGAATGGAGCGGATGTAATTCTGGTAGAGCCTACTAAAGGTAGCCCTACGAGATTCCTTAAAGGGTTCGGTACGGGTTACTTCTGGTTTTATAATCGGAATAAAAAGAGTTTAGCACTTGATCTTAAATCAGAAGAAGGACTCAAGATCATTTATGAACTAGCAAAGGAGGCAGATGTAGTTGTCGAGAACTTTGGGCCTGGAACGATGGATCGTTTGAATCTTGGCTACGAGAAATTCAAAAGCATTAATGATAAGATCATCTATTGTTCACTTAAAGGATTCCTGAGTGGCCCCTATGAGAAGAGACATGCAATGGATGAAGTTGTGCAGATGATGGGTGGCTTAGCTTACATGACTGGTAGGAGTGGTGATCCTTTGCGGGCAGGGACGTCGGTAATTGATATCACAGGAGGAATGTTCGGATACATCGGCATCCTGCAAGCACTCTACGAAAGAGAGAAAACTGGAAAAGGAAAATTCGTGAAATCAGCTTTGTTTGAGACTTGTACTTTTTTAGTAGGACAGCATATGGCTTACCAATCACAGGTAGACTACCCTATCCCACCCATGCCTGAACGACTAAGTGCATGGTCGATCTATAAAATATTTGATACATCAGATGATGACAAAGTATTCATTGGTATCATTAGCGATAAGCATTGGGTTAGATTTTGCGAGGCGTTCGGTTGGGACGATTGGAAGGAGGATAAAAGACTGGAAACTAATAATGGCAGAATTGATGAACGTGATTGGTTCTTAGCAGAATTGGATGCACGAGTCAAGTTAAATACCAAAGCTGAGATCATAGAAAAATGTGAATCTGGTCATATTCCTTTTGCCCCGATATCAAGACCATCGGATCTTTATGAAGATCCTCAACTTAATGAAGGTAACAGCCTCTATCCCGTCAAGATGAAAAATGGAGAAATGGTCAAGCTTCCAAAATTCCCTCTCGAATACGGAGGAGAAAGATCAGTCAAGAAAAATGATCCACCAGAAATCGGAGCAGATAGCATATCTATATTGAAAAAACTAAACTACACACAAGAACAAATAGACGAACTAATAAAACATAAACTCATCTCCAATACTTGATGAGTTGAACAGAAATAAAGAATTAAAAAAAGCTTAATAAAAAATATTCTTGATGCAAACAACTGATAAAACGGCGAAGGAAATCTACCTCGATGTAAAAGCCAATCC
>CALFUQ010000088.1 GCA_937929885.1 uncultured Saprospiraceae bacterium | reverse complement strand
GAGGAGAGGTAAAACGACCAATAGCCCAACACACGTTAAAATTATAAGATTACCATCATTTTTAAAATTGGTATACATCATGGCAAATAGCAACACCAATGTTGCCAAAGCAAAGAACAATGAAATGGTTTTACCAAAGTCGACACCTAATAAAGTAGGAATAGTTCTGCAACCTTGCAATTTGTCTCCTTCTACGTCTTCTAGATCCTTGACAATCTCCCTGTAAAGAGAAGTTAGCATAGAAAAGATCATATAGCCATAAAAAATTACTGCTACGTATACATACCTCCAAAGATCAACATTATGTAAAGTATCTAAGGAAGCTCGCTCTGCAAACATGATTATACCCGTAACCATCGCACTAAAAAGTGCTACCACTAGATTACCAGAAAAAGGTTGCCCCTTAAGCCTGTAAGAGTAGAGTGCTAATAATCCTACTGCAAATGGATAAATCAAAGCAAGCGGGAGGTTATTAATCCTATATGCAACATAAAGAGAGATTAATAACCCTATCACAAATAAGCTCCAATAAAGTTGCCATGCATGCTTGACTGTAATTACTCGCTCAACAATCATTTTGTTAGGCTTATTGATCTTATCTATTTCTACATCTACTATGTCATTGATTATGTAACCAGTCGCAGCTATAATTACAGTAGAAAGGACGAGTAGAAAGAATAAATTGTGAGTTAATAATAGCCCAACTCCAGACTCTATCAATGCTGGTCTAAGGATCCAGTACTGTAAGATATACTGGATTACAGCAACGATAATTAGATTAGGATATCTTATAAGTTTAAAAAAGTCCAGGTTGAAGTGATTTGTTATTACAAATTACCACTTTCCATCTAGCGCAAGAACTTTCTGCACTACATCTCTCACGCAACCTTTGCCACCGCCGTAAGGGCTTATGTATTTAGCAGCTTGCTTGACTTCAGGGACGGCATCTTTAGGGCTACACGAAAGCCTGACAAGATCCATCGCTGAGATATCAGGAATGTCATCACCCATGAAAAGCGATTCTGATAATTTAAGATTATGCTCTTTGCAATGAGCCGTTATTACTTCTCCCTTTTTGTGTGCTTTGCAATGGATATGCAGTACGCCTAAATTCTCAAGGCGTTTCATGACTCCTAAGGAATCACCGCCTGTAATTATGCAAAGATGATAACCATGCTGGACGATCTTTTTTAAGGCGTGTCCGTCTTTGGCATTCATAACTCTGACAAGATTCCCATCATCATGAGAGATAAGTCCACTATCAGTAAACACACCATCCACATCAAAAAAGAAATTCTTAATCCCTCGAAATAAGGTTATAGGATTAGCCATCTGTAACTATTATTACTGGTTGTCTCTCCACTCGTAAACCCACTTAGCTTGTATTTGCTCTAGGTGGCCTTCACTACAGTCATCACGTTTTCCTTCAAAGTTGGGAATCTCTAATACCCACTCAATTAACTCCGTAAAGCGGATACGATAGATTTTACTCTCCGTGAATTCGGCTCCAAACTTTTCATAGAGTTTCATTGCTACATCTTCATGGTCAGCCCACTGGATCGGCATATCATCAAAGTCTTCGAAAGGCATTTTTATAATTATTAATTAAGAATTTACAATTATCAATTGAAATCAGTGTTCGTGGCTTATGATTTGGCTCTGGTCAGGAATTATGACTTCAAACTCATCATCATCATTCTGTATAATGCATTGGCATCCCAGCCTTGACTCTAATCTAGGATCTATAGCTCTATCAATAAAGTCTTCTTCTCTATCAGTGATCTCTGGAAGCAACTCACCTCCTTTCTCCACATAGATATGGCAGGTACTGCAAGCGCAGACAGCGCCACAATTACTACTTAGGTGTATCCCATTATCTTCTGCTGAGTCTAATATGGACTCACCTTTTTCTATATTATCCAGCGTTACAGGGGATAATTTAGAATCTTCAAACAAAAACTTAATCTTAGCCATACATTATTTAGAAAGACTGCAAAAATAGCTGAATAATCGTAACAATTTACATTCTCTCAAAGTTCACGTGTACTATAGCTTTTATAATCAAAATGATGATATAAAATGGATGATTTTGTCTCAATCGTTATTATTTCCAAAATGTTGAACGCTAGTATTTGCAAACATTAAAATTTGGTCTAAATTGACCTTATATGGATCAGGTCTTCGAGCAATCAGGTTTTAGGAAATTTAAGTTTAAAGAATTAAAGGTTTATTCCTCTACAGAATGGCTTGCCAAGAACAAAAAGAAGTATCGACAAGTATTTGATAGATTCGAGACTACATACATCTATGCTGAGCTTTCTTTTTTCAATAAGTTCTTTGATGTAGATAATTGGGAGGTAAGTATTGAGCTTAATTGTTTTGAGCTTCGTAAGAATAAAAAGAAAATCTGTTCACTGGACATCAAACGTCAGGTAAGTAAATTTGACAATATAGTTTATATCAGAGAAGGCTGGGGGAATAAGAAAGATGGAGCATTCTGGAAGAAAGGAACCTACTACTGGGAAGCATGGATAGAAGGGGAGAAAGTAGCAACTAAGTATTTCTATGTAGAAGACGCAGGCCAAAACTATGAATCACAAGAAAATCCATACATAGAACTACAAGCGCTCAAGCTATATGAAGGTCAGTATGATGATGTTAATGAAGATGACCGCACCTATCTAAAAAACTTTAGCGGCGAAGAATCCAGATATATCTACTCTGAAATATCGTTGCGCAATCTACATCTGCACTCAGACTGGCACTGCGAATTATTTTTTAAGTTTTATAATCAAGCACGAGAGCTAAAGGGACAGGTAACTAAACTACAAACTGTAAAGCGAGGGGATGATCTCATCAAGATATCTGCTGGCTGGGGTACTAATGTGAAAGGTAGCTGGAGAAGAGGACACTATACCGTAGAGATTGTTTTTATGAATAATCTTATCGCTGTATTACCATTTGAAGTTGGAGACGAATTTACAGAAGGCTTAAACCCAGTGCAGCTTCCTAACAGGAAGACGCCAATGATTTTGATGCCTGATGAAAATTTGAATCAGACGTTCGAAGAGGTAATAACACAACTTGACAGACTAGTTGGACTACAGGATATCAAGCAGCAAGTGAGAGATCATGCTACTTACATACAGTTTTTACAACTGCGAAAGGATAGAGGATTCGAAGAGAAAGAAGATATCAATGTTCACTCGGTATTCACAGGTAATCCTGGTACTGGAAAAACTACCGTCGCTAAGATGATGGGAATGCTCTACAAGAAGATGGGGCTACTATCAAAAGGCCATGTGTATGAAGTGGATAGAGTGGATTTAGTAGGAGAGTATATAGGGCAGACTGCACCTAAGGTTAAAGAGGTTATAGAGAAAGCCAGAGGAGGAGTGTTATTTATAGATGAAGCCTATGCACTAGCTAGGACTAATGACGATAGTAAAGATTTCGGAAGAGAAGTAATAGAAATCTTGATTAAAGAAATGTCTAATGGTATAGGTGATCTAGTTGTCATTGTTGCTGGGTATCCTAAAGAGATGCATTACTTCATAGATTCTAATCCTGGGCTTAAGTCTAGGTTTAAGTTGTTCTATGATTTCCCAGATTACATGCCTAATGAATTGTCAGAGATAGCAGAATACGCTTGCGTCGAGAAAGAGGTAAAGCTAACAACGGATGCCAAGAAAGGGATAGATGAAATAATCAGGGAAGCATTTAGAAATAGAGATCGATCATTTGGTAATGCAAGATTTGTGTATGATGTGATAGAAAAAGCGAAGATCAATTTAGGCCTGAGAGTAATGAATGCGCAAGAGCCAAAATCGACACCAAAAGAAGATCTGGAAATAATCAATGGCGCAGACGTCACAAATATTGATATAGAAAAACAAAAGAGATTACCAGACTTGCCAGTTGACGAACAATTATTAGATGAGTCTCTTGCAGAATTAAATTCACTAATCGGAATCGAACAAGTCAAGACTCAGATTAACGAGATGGTAAATATCGTCCGATTCTACAGAGAAGGTAAAAGAGATGTATTGAATCGATTTTATCTACATACAGTATTCGTAGGTAATCCAGGAACTGGAAAAACAACTGTAGCAAGAATCCTCACAAAAATCTACAAGGCACTCGGCATACTTGAGCGAGGTCATATGGTAGAGACCGATCGCCAGGGTCTTATTGCAGGCTTCATAGGCCAGACTGCAATGAAAACGGCAGAACGAATAGATGAGGCAATGGGCGGAGTATTGTTTATAGATGAAGCCTATGCATTGAGTCATTTTAATGGTTCTCAGGGAGATTATGGTAATGAAGCAATACAAACAATACTTAAGCGAATGGAAGACCACAGGGGTGAGTTCTTTGTATTTGCCGCTGGTTATCCTACTAACATGGAAGTATTCTTAAAAGCTAATCCTGGCTTAGCATCAAGATTTGATAAAATATTAAAATTCGAAGATTATTCTCCAGCTGAATTACAATCCATAGCGCTAAAGATGATTGCTGATGAGGAATTAAGTATCGATCAGCAAGCAGCAGAGTATCTCGCTAATCACCTTACGTTCATCTACGAGAGACGAGATAAATACTTCGGGAATGCTCGTGAAGTACGAAAACTTATCAAAGAAGTAATAAAAGCTCAGAATCTCAGACTTGCAGCTATGGAAATGGCAGATAGAGATATCTCTAATCAACGGGAAATTGTCATCGATGATATCAACTCTGTAATCGGTAAGGAGCAGAAAGACATTTTCCAGAAGAAAAGTATTGGATTCAAAAGCTAAGGATATTTTTCTGAGGTTTCTATTCTGTATCTTTAGTATCAATAGGCTATAGTTAGTATCATATAACTATCTTCTTAGTATCATTTTGCGTTATTGATACTTTAGTCTACTCATCTACATTCATATTGCGTGTAAATAATTCACAATATGAATAACATAAAATTCCAAAAGAATCACAGCGATATTCAATTCCTAATAGAAGTCAGGCAGCGAGTAAATGAGTATTTCCAACTTAATGGAATTAGTAAATACGCTAACAATGTAGCAATACTTAAAGCTGTCATCTTTGTTATTATGTATTTATTAGCTTCAGGAGCACTTTTCTTTGTCAGTACTTATTTGCAGTTGCTGGTTGTGTATGCAGTAATTGGAGTTAGTTCAATTTTAATTGCGCTAAATCTTTCTCATGATGCTGCACATAACTCATTCGCTAAATCGAAAAAAATCAATAATATTTTAGTTTACACATTCGACCTTTTAGGTGCTAGTGGGTACATCTGGAAGTACAAGCACATACATTCACATCATCCACATGTGAATATTCCTGACGTCGATAATGATATCAAAGAAAGCAAACTAATGCGTATTACTCCTGAGGCAAAGTGGTTTGACAATCATCAATACCAACATTTATACATGCCTCCTTTGTATTTCTTTTACACCCTATTCTGGCTACTCTTTCGTGACTTTAAGGATTTTTATGAAACAGATGAAAATGGAAAAAAATCATTTGTACATAAGAAGAGTGAATACTTTATACTCTTCGCAGTGAAAATAATATTTGTTGCAAGGATGCTTATACTTCCTTATTTGATTTTGCCATTTTCTTTTGGACAAGTTCTAGTAGGATTTTTATGCTTTCATTTCATTGCAAGTTTTACTGTTGCCTTACCTCTAGTGTCTGCTCATGTAGGAGAATATGCAAAATTTCCAAGACCAGATAAAGATGGGATGATGTCTACTTCATGGGTGCGGCATCAGCTTATTACAACAACAGATTTTGCCACTTACAATCCGATTATAACACAGATTTTCGGAGGTTTTAATCATCATGTGGCACATCATGTCTTTCCTGACATATGCCATATCCATTATCCATCTTTGACCGAGATATTGAAAGAAACTTGTAGGGAGTATAACATGCCTTATGCTGATAATCCAACAATGACAGAAGCAATATGGTCACACCTCAAATTTTTAAAACTTCAAGGGCAACAAGGCTTAAGGGTAGAGTACATCGATATGTAAATAAATACCTTGTATTTCTAACATAGCTATTGAATAATGCCACAATGCTATTAAATTTATAGCATGGAGTACTTATTTGTGCTAGCTGGTGGATTTGCTTTACTTTTTCTGATTATTCTAATCTCAAACAAAGGGAAGCGAACTGATCATTGGATTCTTGCACTTCTGCTTATCCTTATTATTACAAGTAGCTATTACGTCTTTTTACTTTATCACAAAAATGGAGATTATTACGAGCCTATTTTTTCAGAGATTAATTATGCAATCCCATTGCTCTATGGAGTGCTGCTTTGGTTCTATTCTAAGTCATTACTCATTCATGATTTTAAGTTTAAGAAAATAGACTTATTGCACTTTATACCATTCTTTGTTTTCCTAGGCTATGTCTTTTACATGATGACTAATCAAAAGATTGAGACGGAACACAAAATGGGTTACCCGCTTA
The DNA here is from genome assembly GCA_937929885.1 of uncultured Saprospiraceae bacterium. Lineage (GTDB taxonomy): Bacteria > Bacteroidota > Bacteroidia > Chitinophagales > Saprospiraceae > CALFUQ01. Next base: position 3,488 of record CALFUQ010000088.1, on the reverse strand, counting down.
TTAAACTAATTATCAATCCTATTTATATTTTTCTTACACTCAATTTTTTACATCGATTCACAAAGAAGCTCCAGGATAAATACTCTTATGATCTTCAAGAAAATCATTATTGGTTAAGCTGGGTTGCATATGGAGGACTTGGCTTATGGATTGTCGCTTGTCTAGGTAACGTCTTTAATTATTTTGACGAAGGACAATCTAATCTTTTAGGTGATTATTTCTTAGTTGGATTTTTAGCATTGTTTCTTTTCACTCTGGCGTACGTAGGCTTTAATAGGACTAAGATATTCCAAGCAGTAGAGGAGAAGCCTCAGATAAGCATGAAAGAAGATGCCATTGAAATTTCAGCAAAAGATTCTGATTCTCTAGAACACAAAAAACTATACAATCAGCTGCTACAAACTATGGAGTCTAGTAAACCTTATCTTGATTCTCACCTAAGTCTTCACAAACTAGCTGCGAGTAGTAAGATTCCTGCAGGTAAACTTTCAACAGTTATAAATAACTATGCAAATCAAAACTTCTATGATTTTGTAAATAGTTATCGCGTAACTCAGATAAAAGAAAGGCTAAAGACTGAGGATATGGAATTGTATAGTATTCTAGGAATTGCAGAAGAATGCGGATTTAATTCCAAAGCTTCTTTTAATCGTGTATTCAAGAAAATGGAGGGTAAGACACCTACTCAGTATTTAAAATCTTTAAGTTAATCATCTACGGTCTTTAGGCCGATACTGTTTCTTGTACTTTTTCTGCATTTTAGTTTCGTAATGCACTTTATTATTTTCCTTCTTATTCTTATCTATCTTTTCGTGGAAGGCATCACCAGTAACTTTAGGTCCTTTCATCTTATGATAGTTGAATGGGACATAGCCATCTGGTACTTCGAGCGGGATCAGTTCATCTGAGACTATTAAGTCTTCTGGAGTCTCTTTAGATGGAATCTCTATACCCATTAAAGTTTCGATTTGCTTTTGATAAGGCAGTTCAATATCAGAGATAAAAGATATTGCTATTCCTTTCTTTTCTGCTCTTCCTGTTCGCCCTATCCTATGAATATATCCTTCTGATACTGGCGACATGTCAAAATTGACGACGTGAGTTACTTGAGATACATCAAGACCTCTTGCGATCACATCCGTTGCAATTATAAATCTGTAACTACCATTTTGGAACTCGTTAACAGTATTAAATCTATTGTTCTGAGATTTAGAGGAATGGATTACGCCTAGATTATTATCGAAGCTCTGCTGCATTCTTTGATATAAGGCATCCGCCATTTTCTTTGTACTGACAAAGACCAATACCTTAGACATATCACTATCTGAATTCAATAATAGCTCGAGCAAGTTTGCCTTGGTATTAAAATTTTGCACTTGATAAGCATACTGAGTTATATTTTCTAGCGGTGCCCCTGATGGTGCTGTTTCTATCTTTTGATAGAAATCTGTATAGGAGTTTATGATTTGTTCTACATCCTCTGGCATAGTCGCAGAGAACATTAAATTTTGCCTCTTGACAGGCAAGTATTGGATGATGTTATTAAGCTGTGTTCTAAATCCAAGATTGAGCATCTCATCTACTTCATCAATAATAAGACGCTTAAGATGTTTAGTCTTTAATGCTCCTTTTAACATTAAGTCTAGCAGTCTTCCTGGAGTACCTACCACACAATCGCATCCTTTCTCGAGAGCAGTTATATGAGTTTTGATGTTAGTACCACCATATACTCCCACCGTTTGGAAAGTGAGGTATGCAGAGAGTTTATTCACTTCTTCCACAACTTGAGCTACAAGTTCTCTAGTGGGCACCATAATTAAGATCTGAGGAGCAGGAGATTTACTAAATTTCCATAATCTCAAACTTGGCAAAAGGAAGGCGTATGTTTTCCCAGTTCCAGTCTGAGCAACACCTACGACATCTGCTCCAGACATAATAGGAGAGAACACCTTCTGCTGAATCGCAGTAGGCTCGCTCACTCCAATATCATCGAGTGCATTGAGCAAACTCTTGTTAAGATTAAAATCATGGAAAGTCATGCTACAAAGCTAAGGTATTTACTATTTGCTTTTTAATTCCTTAAAGTCAAAATTGTTAACTAAAATGGATTATAACTTAAAGTTTTGGTCTTTAAAAATTGAAAATCTAATTGGAATTATAGCTTTGCATTTCAATTATCAGAAATGAGTAAGGCTACTAGATCATATTACTTCAGAATTATACATCGATACCTTGGTTTTTTTCTTGCAGGGATTATGGCGATTTATGCTATTAGTGGTATTGTATTAGTTTTTAGAAATACAGATTTTTTAAAGAAGGAAATCCATTATGAAAAAACACTAGCAGTTAATATGACTCAGCCACAGCTTAAAGAACAACTTAAAGTCAAAGGATTTAAAGTAAATAAAGTAGATGGTAACATTGTACATTTTAAACAAGGCACCTACAATAGTTCAACTGGAGTCGCAGATTATAAGGTTAAAAAATTACCCATGATTATGGAGAAAATGACCCATCTCCACAAAGCAACCACAAATGATCCGTTATATTATCTCAATATTTTTTTTGGATGTTCCTTATTGTTTTTTGTATTCTCAGCCTTTTGGATGTTTCTACCATCTACTGATATATTTAAGAAAGGATTGTACTTTACTTTGGCTGGAATCATCTTAACCTTAGCAATGCTATTTATCTAAAAATCACTGCAAAAAGTGGGTTAGATATTATACTACCAGTGGAAATCTCTATCGGACACCTCTACCTCCTCAGGTACTAGAAAATCAACAATAGTAGTTGTGCGATCCGAAAACTGCTTATGATAAAAAGCAATCTTCATTTTGCCTTCTTCTAAATGTAGGATTTTGAATTGTTTAAAATCTTCTTCAATATTTAAAAGCTCAGAAATTTGTGGGCTTGTCATTTTAATGAAGTTGTGGCCATCTCCATACTTAATCAATTCCCAGGTCGCATGAAGGCTATCGCCACAATTGCTTTGTTCACCATTATTGTCAGAGACCGTCATATCGGACCTATAAGTCTGCTTAAAGGACAAGAAGCAATCACCCATATTCATCCGATTACCATTATTCATACATTTGGCTAGTTTCCACGTTTTAGAAGAATTACCAGCAATCAGATTAATAGCATTTTCTGGAAGCACATAAGGTTTAGAAGGTTCTGAGCAGGAACTGCAAAAATTAAAAATGATAAAGAATACCCTGATCATCTAAGAATTCATTTATAAACTTGGCAACGCATCAAACTCAGCCTTCTTACTTTCCATCCAAGCTTTAAAATCAGCAGGTGTTTTCATTTTAGCCTTCATAGTATGCATCGCTTCTAGATGTGCAGCATCACCTTTGCCAAACATTTCCATGCCATGCTTCTTGCTCATTTCTGCTATCTCCTCAAAGGTCTCTGCACGAAACTCGTGGTCACAAGCACCTCCTAATTGATTACAAGTCATCGTCTTCATAAGTCTGTATTTG
>CALFUQ010000087.1 GCA_937929885.1 uncultured Saprospiraceae bacterium | reverse complement strand
GCCTTGTGGTGATCTTGATGAAGGGGAGAGTTGGGGAGGAGCAAGAGATTTAAATCATCAAAGTGAAGAAGTGTTAAGTGGCTTAAAAGAATATTTAGAAAAACTCAAGGACTTAGGTTTTGATTCTTGGCGATATGATTTTGTCAAAGGATTTCCAGCTAAGTATGTTGGAGAGTATAATAGTTCTACGCCCTATTATATTTCTGTAGGAGAGTATTGGGATGGGAATTCGTCAAGTATTAAAAACTGGATAGATCAAACAGGCGAAACAGTTTCGGGAGAAGGGACTAGCACTTCTACTGCATTTGATTTTGATTTAAAATATAAACTCCAAAACGCGATTGTAAATAATAATTATTCTGTGTTGAAAACCGCTCAAAGTAATACTGTAGGGTTAGCAGGGATACAAGGGTATAATGTCAAGTCAGTTACTTTCTTAGATAATCATGATACAGGTTGTATTAATCGAGATGATTGTGATAACCTGTTTTCTAAATCAGCTGATAAAATTACGCAAGGGTATTTGTACTTATTGACCCATCCAGGTATTCCTATGATTTGGGGATATCACTATTTCTTTTACGATACTTCAGGTACCTTTAAAGGGGATATTAATGACTTTATTTTAATTCGCAAAAGGTTAGGAATTAGTGCAACCAGTGAAGTAGAAGTTTTAGAAACAGTAGACGGTAGCGCAGGATACTACGTAGCCAAGATCGATAACAAACTTATCGTAAAGATAGGGCCAGGTGATTATAGCCCTGACGATAATTGGACATCTGCCAAGTCAGGAACGGATTTTAATGTCTGGGAATTAAAGTAAGGGATCCAAGGAATCTTTTCACTTATAAAATTTCTGGACATTGATTTTTGAGAGATCATACATGAGATCACCTAGTTTATCGGTCACATCATTAAAGTATTTCTTGCCTTTCTTAGCTGTTGATTTTTTAGGATTGCCGATTCCCGTATCCTTGGTTACTTGTGACCATTTCCGCTCTGCCCATACCCACTTTTCGTTGAACGCTTTGATCTTTGCTTTTTTGTCTTTACCTAGCCCTGCTTGTTTGAGTGGTGTTACAAGGTGAGGATGTAGGTGCATGATCAGACTAGTCTCCATCTCATCGGCATGGTCTCCCATCTCTTCGAAGTACTTTGATTTATCCAGTGCTTGAAACCAATTGCAAGTACTCAAAAACATCTTAGGATATTTTACACCGAGCTCTCGCAGCATGGTCTTGAAGTCATTACCACCATGACTGTTAAGCACTAATAGTTTATAGTAGCCCTGTCGATTAAGTACTTCTATTACATCATTAAGAATGGCGAATTGAGTACTTGGGTACATATTGATATCTAAAGGAATATCAGTCTGCCCAGTATTAACACCAAAAGGTATAGTAGGTAAGACAGTTATCTTGGCTCCTCGCTCGTGCGCCTTACGTGCTCCTTCAGCTGCCATCGCATCTGCTTCGTATACATCCGTGGCGTAAGGCATGTGATAGTTATGTGCTTCTGTTGCACCCCATGGCAAGATTACTAAATCGATTTTTGCTTTTTTTACATCCTTATAGTTATTCTCACCTAAGATGTATGGTCTTACCTTTTTACTCATTTTGTCATTTTTTTGCAAGCTATTAACCCTCCGTACTCTAATGATATAGTTCTGTCTTTAGAGATTTCTTGATACTCAGGGGTCATCACCATATTAAGAAAGTGATTAACCGACGGATATTCAATAATCAATATCTGATGTGGCTGATCTTCCATATCACCGATTACTGTATGCGTAACTTCTCCAGCATAAATTAATTTGCCTCCAGATTTTTCTACATGCTTAGATGCATTAGCGCTATATCTCTTATAAGCTTCCATACCAGTTTCATCTTTACCATCTGCTTTCGCCTTAAATTTTAAAATGTTAAGCATCGTCACAGGAGTATCTTTAGGGTATTCTGTTGCTAATGCTTTTATACTCTCTCTAGTTGGATCAATTTTATCTAATATCATTGTGTAATTTTAGTAACAATAAATCTACTCAATTTGAAGCACATCATTTATTCTGAGTTATCGGTATTTAGACTAGCCTTGTCAAATGTTATGCTGATATTAATCCTCATTGCGCCGTTGAGTTTAAGGAGTCAGCAGCAAGACACCCTTAGTTTAGATAAATACAAACAAGCAGATAAACTCCGCTGGGATAACGTTTCACAAAATGTTTACGGATTGAATATTATCCCTCACTGGAAAAGCGATAATTCTGGATTTTGGTTTACAGAACATTCTGATGAGGGAGTCAGGTATAATCAATTGAGTTATTCTGACATGAAGGTCTTAGAGATCTTTGACCATGATGCGCTAAGTAAAAATCTTAATCAAAATTTTAACCACAATACTAAACCTGATGAATTAGGTCTTAATGATTTGAATTTTATTTCTAAGCATGTAGTTACTTTCAACTTGGATGGTGCTAAGTATAGTTATGAAATAAATAACGACAAGCTAAATCCAAAATTATTGATACCACCAAGCAGTGATATGGAAGCTGCCTCGCCTAATGGAAAATGGATTGCTTTTACAAGAGACTATAATCTATATGTAAGATTACGAGATGGTAGTGGGGAAATACAACTTAGTACCGCAGGTAAAGAGAATTATGAATACGCAAGCCGATATGGATGGTTTGATAAGATGGAAGGCGAAGAGGGTAAGAGACCAGAACGATTCAGTATACAGTGGTCGCCAGACAGTAAAAAAATATTCTGCAACATTGTTGACTTAAGTAATGCATCCAAAATGTATATGCTAGATAATTCTGTTGACTCCCTATATAGACCTCGATTACAATCTTATTTTCGAGGTTCACCTGGGGATACTAATATCGTTTACTATAAGCCAGTAGTATTTGATATTGAGACCGAATGTGAAACACAAATACAAATTAAACCTGTTCCACATTTCATAGGCATCTATCCTACATGGAAAGAAGATGGATCAAAACTTTATTTGACACATTGGGAACGAGGTTTTCTTAAAGCTAGCATCTCAGAAGTTAATCTAGAAGATGGAATGATGTCTGATCTTCATGTGGAGAATTCTGAAATTGGGATAGAATACTCTTCATTTGTGCCGTTTTATTCTGAGAAGAATAATCAGTTTATTTTCACATCAGAAGCTAGTGGTTGGAAACAACTTTACAGTTTAAATCTAAAAAATAATAAAGTCAATCGAATTACCGCAGGGCAATACTTTATTAATGCGGTAGAACATATTGATGAAGAAAATAAGGTAATTTATTTCACAGCTTCTGGTAATGAGCCTGGTGCTAATCCATATCACCAGTATTTATACCGTGTAGATTTTGATGGTTCTAATTTAAATTTGCTCACACCAGAGCAAGGTCATCATGACGTAAGTGTCTCTAAAGATGGAAATTATTTTATTGATAATATTTCAAGTCATAGTGATCCTACTAAATCTGTTTTAAGAGAAACTAAAGTAGGTAGTGTTGTAGCAAAAATTTCAGAAGCTAATACAACATACCTTGATAATTTGGGATGGCGTCCACCCTTAATGTTTAGCGTAAAAGCTGAAGATGATACTACTGATATCTATGGAGTAATTTATAGACCAACTGATTTTGATTCTACTAAATCTTATCCGATCATAGATGCCACTTATACAGGACCTCATACTAGTAGATTTCCTAAATCTTATTATTCTACAATTAGGAGTAACTCACCTGCCATTGCTGAGTTAGGATTTGTGATTATCAGAGTAGACGGTCGAGGTAGTAATAATCGGTCTAAACAGTTTAGATCATACTCGTATAAAAATTTGGGAGGAGGATTAGATGATCACGTTGTAGCAATTAAATCACTAGGTAAAAAATTTAGTTGGATTGATACGAACAGAGTAGGGGTTTTTGGGCATTCTGCTGGTGGCTATGATGCTGGTCGAGCACTGCTTGCTTATCCTGACTTCTACAAAGTAGGCGTCGCCTCATCAGCTGATCATGATCATAGAATGGAGAAGGCATGGTGGCCAGAGATGTACATGGGTTGGCCAGTAGGGGATGAGTACCACGACCAGTCTAATGTTACAAACGCTAAAAACTTAAAGGGTAAATTATTATTAATCCACGGTGCTTTGGACGATAACGTGAATATCTCTGCGACATTAAAACTCAGTGAAGCACTCATCAAAGCAGATAAGGAATTTGATCTCCTTATTTTTCCTAGTCAACGTCACGGTTATTCTGGGAAGCACAAAGCATACTTTGCTAAAAAGCGATGGAATTATTTTGTGGAGCACCTGCTTCGTAAAACGCCTAGATGGACTTATGATTTGAATTAGAATTACCCTCCTCCTACTTTTTGTTTTCCTTAACTAGTTTTAAAGTTAGGTTATAAAGTGTCACAATCAGCATTTCTGAGTCGTCTTCCTTTAAATTTGATTATGTCATTTTAAAACAACTTCACATGAAAAATTTCCTTTACGCACTCACGATTTGTTCCACAGTTTTTTTATTTGCTTGCGAAGAATATGATGAAGACATCTTGCCAATAGTAGGTACCTACCAGGCTAGCATTATCGGTTTAACTGGTCCGTTTGATATGGCGATTAGCACTACAGGTGGCGATGATATTAGGATGGATGCTCTATTTGATGGCTTTGATTATTTTTTAGTAGATGCTGATATCGACGACAAAGAGGACTTTCGAAAAAGAATAGACATAGATTATCAAGAGATAGCACCCAACGTATTTATAGAAGGGGAGGGGGTGTATTTTGACTTCAGTATACAGTTAGATTATACAATCGAAGATCAATTTGGGACTTATGATTACACCTTGGTAGGAAGTCAGTTTTGATTTATTTAGCTGTTAGATTTTAATTAGGAATAAAAAATTTTAATAGTTACCAACCGTTTTATAGTTAGTTGGTGTCTTTAAGTATAAAACCTAATCAAAGTACTATAACTATGAAAATATCAAAGAAGCTATTATCAGCAATTGCTGCAGGAGTATTAATAACAACTACATATTCTTGTGAAAAATCAGAATTTGGAGATGATCTTCACACCGAGAATTGCACAGGTGACTGTTCTATAGATCACAGTAATTATGATTGGCAAAACTGCCC
>CALFUQ010000086.1 GCA_937929885.1 uncultured Saprospiraceae bacterium | reverse complement strand
TGCTTCTTGCAAGCGTAGATGATCCATCTTATGATCTGCTAAGGTCCGAGAGTGATACTTTGGCTGCTAGTAGTTGGCAAGAAGCTGTGCAAGCTTTTGTGACCAAGGACTATAAGGAGGCCATTGTTATTTTGTCTGGCTTATCACAAGACAGCTCTTTTGTCAAAAATCATTTAGGCAAGTTTTCGCTTATGAAAGGAGTTTCAAATTTGAAGCTAGAGCAATTTGCTGAAGCAGAACAATCACTCTTTAAGATAGAAGCTGATAATCCATATTATGATCAAGCTGAATGGTATCTAGCGCTTACTTATTTCTATGCTGGCGATAAGGCTAAAGCTAAGTTGCAGATGGAACAGATATCGAATAATAGCGCTCATTATAAGCGAAGTCAAGTTAAGACGTATTTAGATAAACTTGGTGAGTAGAAGTTTTCTAGCTATTCACAAGAGACCATACATGAAGATCCATATTATTTTACTGTTGATGTGTTTTGGGGTTAAACTCTCAGCTCAATATTATACATCAGGAGTCGAACCTATATCGCTCCGAGAATACAATGTAGATCTTACTAAATCAAAAGCTGACAGCTTATATGCTGCTGGTGACTATCAATTAGCAGCAGATACGTATAAAACTTTAAGTGATAATTGGAATTCTATTCTAAATGATCCAAGTGCTTCTGAATCACAAATTCAAAATTATTTTTTCGCAGAGACCATGTTTCACAAGACTAGATTTAGACTAGGGCATAGGGAAGATTCTTATCGAGATCTTAAAAATTTAGAGAATCTAATTATACAAAAGCTTGGTGCTGACCATCAGTTTTTTGGTATGTATTACCATGAGCTAGGTCTGATGACTTTTCAGCACAAAGGAGATGCTCAAAAAAGCTTTGATCAAACCTTCAAAGCAACATCTATTAGGGAAGCACTTCTACCAGAGTATAAAAAAGACCTAGGCTGGTCTTATAATAATCTCGCAGTTATTATAAAGCGGATTCATGGAGTTGATAGTGCCCAACATTACCAATTTAAAGCACTAGAAAAAAGAAAAGAAATCGTACCAGCTGATCCAGCAATGATCTTAGTTTCTTATTCTAACATTTCTCAAAATTATCTCAGGCTAGGAGATTATCGATTAGAGAAAGAATATTTACTTAAAGCAAAAGAAGTTGGAAAAGAATTACCTACTGATCATCCATACAATCTTATGGTAATTACAAACCTGGCGAAAGTATATCATCGGAATGGAGAATTTCGTAAAGCATTGGGGTTGTCTAAGTATGCATTGGCGCAAAGAAAGAAAAGTGTAACAGGTGAAGGACAAGTAACGCTAAGAGATAACTATCAGGTTATTGCAGATAATTATATGACCCTTGGTTATCGAGATTCCTCCGCAATGTACTTAGATACAATCATTACGATTCTTAACAAGTATCAGCAGAATTATGCCATTACGCTAGCTTATACATCGTTGGCTAGGACTAAGGAAAATAATGATGAAGCGATCAAAATATTTAAAGAGGCAATTACCTATTGTAATGTTGACCCTGAATGTAATGACATCTGGATAGCAGATATTTATCATGATATATGTAAAATCTATTTACGTAAAAATGATCCGTACCAAGCTCTTATTTTTGCACTAAAAGCAAAAGAGCTTTTTGATAATAACCCTAATGGGAATAATCCTGATCATGTCAAATTATACAAGACACTTGCTGACATTTCAATACAATTAGGGAAAACAGATGAGGCATTAAATTACCTAGAAAGCTCTGTTAAATTACATGCGAATGATACGGAGATAAGTAGTTATTGGATACTCGAAACCCAACAAAAATTAGCAAGCCTTTACTCTTCTACTGGTAAGTTAGATAAGGCAGATAAAGTTTTCGAAAGATTATTTTCGTCTATTAATAAGAATGCCAATATCTCTCAAGGTGTATTCAGAGATGCATATACCAATCTATCTATGCACTATCAAAATAAAGGAGATGTAAAAAATTCTATTGATGCTGCTCAAAAAGCAAAAACTTATACTTCCTCCAATCCATCTGAAAATACCATTAATGCCAAGACAAGAATAAGACTATTTAATACATACAGAAAAGCCAACAAAGAAGAGGAAGCAAAAAGTGAATTTGAAGAAGCTTGTAGATTATTGGGAATTCATTCTTGGCTTGATCAAAAATTTAGCCGACCACAAATTCCATCGTTTCAACTAGTAGGTTCAATAAAACAAATAATAGAACTCTATAAGCATTCTGGTAACTATCTCTACCAAAATCTGAATGCCCAGCTAGAACTAATCAGAGTAATAACAAGCCTTTTAGATGACTGTAGGAACAATTATTTTTTTTACGATTCTGAGCAATATTTATTAGAAATTGAGTCAGAGTTTTATGATTTAGTTCTAGCACAATTATATGACCAACATCGTATTGAGCCCGATTCTAAAATATTAGAAGTGGTATTGTTAATTATGGAAAAGAGTAGGTCGATAGGAATGGGAAGAATAAGCAAGGGCAAGCAATTGTTAGCTGCAAGTGAATCAGGATTAAATATTATTTCAGAAGAAAATAGAATAAATTTTCAATCAGAAAAAGCATTTCAAGAGTATAACAATATCGTATTTGGATCTAATGATAGTTTGCTATTAACACTGACCGCTCGTCTAGATCGGTTGAATGGTGAGAAGGATTCTCTCCTTCAGACATTGGAGCGAGAGTATCCTAAATACTATAAAGATCGTTACCTCCACAAGGTTGTCGATCTCGATAATGCGATTAGAATGTGTGTGAATCAAAACATTGGACTTTTAAATTACTATGCTAGTAAGGATAAAATCTATGTATTCTTCATAACTGAAACAAAGGTCTATTTTAATCAAATTCATCTACCAGAAATTAATAATCAAATTAGGGACCTCAAATCTATTTTGTCTAATCCTAATAACACATCCAGTGAGACTGATTACCTCATAACTAAAGCTAAATTCATTGATTTATCAGCAGAGGTTTTTGAGGCGCTAATTGGTAGCAACTTGTTCGAGGATTCACCAGAAGAATTATTAATAATTCCAGATGGAGAATTGGTCAATTTGCCTTTTGAAGTACTCTTGAAAGGTAAAGTAGAGAACAATCTCTCCTATAAAGCTCTACCATATTTGATCAGAGATAAAGTCATAAGTTATCATGGATCATTAACTCAATATCAGAATACGGAAACAAGTAGTGATCAATTGACTTATGAAGGTTATGCACCTAGTTATGTGATAAAAAAATCAAAGCGAATTAAGGATGATAACTCGCCAACATTATTCCCATTAATTCGAAACGCCGAAGAAGTAGAAAGGAGTTCAGGTTTATTTTCGGGCCAAAAGTATATTGGGAAAGAAGCAAATTTAGAAACTTTTAAACATAATGTAGGAGGTGCTGATATCTTGCATTTAGCTATGCATACCTCTGTGAACGATAAAGTGCCATCTGACTCTTATCTAAGTTTTGCTAGTTATGGAGAGGAGGATAAAAGCAGTTTGTACGCCCATGAAATAATAGAGATGAATATAAATGCAGATCTCGTGATTCTCAGTGCCTGTGAGACTAATTCTGTAGCGCATCAAGATAATAGTGGGGAAGGAATTAAAGGGCTTGCAAGGTCATTTTTCATAGCGCTTTGTCCTAACCTGATAATGTCAAACTGGTTAGTAGATGATCAAAGTTCTAATAAGATTATTTATAATTTTTTGCTTGGAATTAAGGGAGGTGTTAATCCTGCTCAAGCTCTTAGAAGTTCAAAGTTAGATTTTATAAACAGTAGTTCTAATATTCACTCACATCCCACTTACTGGGCTCCATTTATCTATTACGGAGGTCCTATGCTTTCTTCATCCGATCCGATTAAAAACTTCAATTTCGGGTTGTTACTTTTCGCTTTGGTAATTGCACTTTCTGTTATTGTCTTTTTTTCGAAGTCATTAAAATAATCCTAGAGTACTTAATCTTTAGTAATTTTTGCTATTGTCATAGTCTACGTTTAGGTATTGGCCTAGGTGGTCAAGTATCAGAAGATTTGGAATACAATGTATACAAGGTCTTTTTGTTACAAATATTAAGTTGTAAAAAGTCTAAAAATGTTTCCAATCAGTTCACGCTTCTCATCTACTGTCGTCTAATCTTGTCAAATCCTCATAGAGCAGGATGACTTTTTAACCATTAAAATGTTTGACAATGATTAGATTAATTAAAAATTCAAAACTTAGTGTTTTCCTATTGGTGTTAGGATTAGGTTTATTTATGGCTAGCTGTAAATGCGAAGAAGATTGTGCAGAGTTTAGCAACTTTAAATTATGTGACTCGACTCCAGTTTCAGATGGTTGTTCTAATGATCTCAGCACAATTTCTCCAGAAGCTACACATATTACAGTAAGTGTAGAGATTAAGCATGGTGAGCCAGATGATAGACTTTCTGTAACTTATTTTATAGAAGATGGTAATAGCTTCACTCAATTTTTTAATCAAACGGTATCCTTAAAAGACATTGACGAACAAGTAGATGGCACAGAACGTAAGATTAGAGCAAGCATAGGAGTGCCTAAAAGAGCAGATAGAATCTGGCCAGCAGGAAACTACAAAGCCGAGATAGAATTAAGCCAAGAAACTATGCCTTTAAACGAAACAAGAAATTTTACCGTACAATAATTAATGGTTGAAAAAGATCATTAGTAAACCTTATTGGTCTTTAGGAATGAGTAGTTTATTCTGCTCATTCCATTTAATCATCAGACCCTTTCTTTAGTTCTGAAGCGAGGAGTACGTTTAATATTGCGCTTCCTATAACAAGATTTCTTCCAGCATTTAGTCTACTTGGTTTTGTAGACTTTTCCAAAAATCCTTTTTCATATCCTCTACCTCAATTGAAGTGTAGGCTTTGATATATCGTCTAGTGTTTTCTGTTGGAGTGGTGAAAGTTTCTTTAATAGCAAGATGAGGATGTATTAAAGCTTCGATAATCGCAACATCCCACATGATCCATTTTTCTTTTTTGAGATCTTCTTTATCAAACCATCTTTCATAGGTTTCCCATCGGTTTACTAGGTAGTCTGCTATGCCTCCTTTGCCTTTTAAATGTTTGTCCGCATTAGTTTTTTCAAAGACAAGATGCTGACATGTGGTAGCGGTCATAACATTGAAGTCAAGACCAACTGTATTTAAAAGTAGATTGACTGCTACAGTATCATTGCCTGAGTTAAATTC
>CALFUQ010000085.1 GCA_937929885.1 uncultured Saprospiraceae bacterium | reverse complement strand
TAGACAATTACGAATTAACAGAAATGGAATTTACACTATCCCCTTCTCAGTAAGATACCGTTCAGCATCTAGCGCAGCCATACAACCTGTCCCTGCAGCCGTAACCGCTTGACGATAGATATGATCAGAAGCATCACCACTAACAAATACTCCCTCTCGATTAGTAAATGATCGTCCTGGTGTACCTACTAGATATCCATTCTCATCCATGTCGATCCAGTCTTTAAAGATATCTGTGTTTGGCTTGTGCCCAATCGCCACAAAAAATCCAGTTGCTGGAATTATACTTTCTTCCTTGGTTACATTATTGATAACTTTAGCTCCAGTCACTGTTTCTGCTCCTTGGATTTCTAGTGTTGAGGTATTCCAGTGGATTTCAATATTCTCAGTATTCTTAACTCTTGCTTGCATGATCTTAGAAGCACGCATTTCATCTCTTCTAACTAGCAAGTGAACTTTAGGGCAAAGCTTAGCTAAGTAGCTAGCTTCTTCTGCAGCAGTGTCTCCACCTCCTACAACAATTACTTCTTGACCTTTGAAAAAGAAACCGTCACACACTGCACATGCAGATACACCATTGTTCATATACTTAGTCTCTGACTCTAATCCTAACCACTTAGCACTAGCACCTGTAGAGATAATTACGGTATCTGCAGTATGGGTTACATTAGATTCAGTAGTAACCTTATGGATCGGTCCACTGAAGTCTACTCCTGAGATCATCTCGTATCTTATTTCTGTATCAAATCGCTCTGCTTGTTTCTTAAAATGCTCCATCATCTCTGGCCCTTGGATTCCGTCTGGATACCCAGGATAGTTCTCAACTTCTGTTGTGATCATCAACTGTCCCCCTGGCTCTGGTCCTGTAAAAACAACTGGGTCAAGACCTGCTCTTGCAGCGTATACCGCAGCAGTATATCCTGCTGGTCCAGAACCGATAATTAAGCACTTATAATGTTTAGCTTCGTCACTCATATTTTGAATTATTATAATATTTAACTGAATGGGGCAAAAGTAATAATCTTTTAGCCTTTATTAATCCATATTAATATGTCAGTTCGTCCAAAAAAGTTGTCATTTCGTAACAAAATGAATCTATTTGTGCATAAAGTCGTTCTAAGTGTAGCGGCTAAAACAATTGATTATGCTAGGATACTTATCATACGCGTTTATATCGGCAGCTCTATCGCTTGGAGGCTGGATACTTAGTGGGGATCGTAAAACCATAACCAGGATAGCTGGAGCTTTATTTTACACAAGTATCTTTGCTTATGCAGCGTTGGTATTTATTCAAGATTGGTCTACAGGTGCTAAAATATTAACAGCATCTAGAGATGCATTTTTGCTATGTGGTTTCTCTGTCTTAATAATGGCCGCTCGTAAGATCAAGATTTTACCTTTTATCATTTTAGCCACTTTTGCATGGAACATACCATTGTTAACTTCCTACCTCCAAGAGCATACTCCATTTACAATCAAAGCTGGAGCTATTAAGGATATCAATGACAAGAATAACTCCACAGCACAAAGTCTTACTGATAATCTAGGATTAAGTAAATCAGGTGAATTATTAATAGAATTAAAATCTAATGATGCTCTCAGCAAATTAGATGATATCAAAGCCAAATATGATCTTAATATTCAAAGAGCATTTCACCCAAAAGATGAATCAGGCAAATTAGATGAATATTATCTAGTCAATATTCCTGACTCGAAATTGAAAGAAATAGAAACCATCAAAAAAGAGCTTAAAAATATCTATGATGTCTATTACATGGAGCCCAATGAGATGCTCAGACTAGATGTTCCAGAAAACACTACAGGTACCACAAAGCATAAATGCAATCATGTAGATGATCCGCTAGATTCAGATCAATGGATGCATGAGGCCTTAGAGATGGATAAGTACTATGGTTTGCTTAATACCCTAAAGACAAGTGCCAAGAGAAAAGCAAAACTATTTATCCTCGACTCTGGAGTTGATTCTGATCATGAAGATTTAGTAGATAGTTATAAATCGCTCAAAACAGAATATGATGTAGATGGCAATGGTCATGGGACTCACTGTGCTGCAGTAGCAGCTGCTTCCACTAATAATGGGAAAGGGATTGCCTCTTTTGCAATAGGAAATGAATTCATAGAAGTAACAGGTATAAAAGTGATGAGCAATTTCGGGTTTGGGACCCAGAAGATGATTATTGATGGGATTATAGAAGCAGCTGATAGCGGGGCCGATGTTATATCCATGTCCTTAGGCGGCGTGAGCAATCAAGCTAGACAAAAAGCTTATGATGCTGCCATGAAATACGCTAATGACAAAGGGTCAATTGTAATCGTCGCCGCTGGAAACTCTAGTATGGATGCTGATAAATATTCTCCAGCTAACTCTAAAGGAGTGATTGCTGTAGCTGCTACTGATGAGCAGTCACTTAAGGCTTCATTTACTAATACAGTTGAAAATATAGAATATGGTATAGCAGCACCAGGAGTGAATATCATATCTGCACTACCTAACAATGAGTACAAAGCCTTATCAGGCACTTCCATGGCAGCACCACATGTTGCAGGACTAGTGGCAGTGATGAAAAGTCTTCAACCAAATTTAAAAACTAGAGAAGTTTTCAAAATACTAGAAAAAACTGGAGTTGCGATTGAGGATCATTACCAGATTGGTAAGTTGATACAGCCTCATGCTGTGGTTAAGCTGTTAGTTGGGGAGGATATGTGATAGCTATTTCATAGAAGCCACTCTTCTTTGATCCTCAATTTTTTGGGTTTCTTCAGCTATGTGCTTTCGCCAATTTTCACCTATCTCTCTAAATTCGTTGTATCGATGTAAGAAATCGATATCCCCTATACTAAGATGATGATTCCGTTTCTCACCTTCTTGGCGGTACCTCATTATACTCTTTGTATCGTTTGCGATATTCACACCAAACCTTGACGACCGCCTAAGCTCCGCCTCTACATGCTGATGCTTACAACCTAACATATGGAATGCTTCGTGTAATATTATTCTCTGACTAAAAGAGTGCGCACCTCTAATTCTCATGCTTGGTCGATTCTTAAGGTGCCATGCGTGTAATCCATCAAGGCCTATGAATGACTTAGAGTCATCTTCATCAAATTTGACCGTGATCTCACCGTCTGATTTGACCCATGAGAAATCTAACTGATCGCGAAGATGATATTCGATTATTTCCCAGGATCTTCTAAGGAAAGATTTCTGAGCTTTAGATCCTCCGACAAATGATATTGTCAATTTTGTTTTGTCTAGAGAAAAGATCTTTTTCTTATCGTAAACCATATGAGAAGCAGTGCTTTACACATTATAACTTTCTATAGGTAAGATTATTTTACATCAATAAGTTAAATGCTTACTAAAGCTACGATGCGGTTTACAATGGAAACTACAGGCCTTGCACCCATCACCGTGTACGATGCCTGATTATAAAACACCCTGCGCTGAGATAATTTTTTTGAGATGAAACTGCTAAGCTCAGAGCTCTTTTGTCCAACGATAACTGGACGGTGGGCTTTTTCTTTTTTAAGTCTTTTAGCTAATACATCAATGCCACACTTTATATAAAAAGAAGGAAACTTGGCTATCAGTTTCAAGTTATTATTAAAACAAGGAGTCCCTCCTCCTAAAGCTAGTACCATTCCTTCCTTTTTGGCCAAGGTGGTTTTCAAGACCTTAGATTCTAATCTTCTAAAATATGCTTCTCCTTTTGATTCAAATATTTTGCTAATCGTCTTCTTTGCCTCTTTCTCTATTTCATCATCTAAATCAACAAATTTGCAACCCAGCTTATCTGCTAACGTACGACCTATTGTACTCTTACCGCACCCCATAAAACCCATCAAGATAATTTTGTCGTTCATAGATTTATAAGTTGCTTAGCGAATTTGACATAAAATTTTAGATTTGCTATTATGTTGAAAACTACCCCAATATTATTAATATTTCTTGGACTACTATTTTTTGCGGCTTGCAAAAGTGACCCTAAACTACCACCACCCAGCGCTGAGGAGCAAAGATTAATTGAGCTAGCAGGACCAGACTATAAAAAAGACCTAAGACTCCCTGTCGATCCTATGGGAAATGTGGATACTAACAGTATGGCGAAGATCTCATTTATGGATCAGGTATTTGACTTTGACACTATCAATGCAGGAGATATAGTGAAGCATACTTACAAATTTGTAAATCTAGGTGTAAAAGATCTATACATAACTGATACACAGGCTACTTGTGGATGCACTATAACCAAACATACCTTAACGGCAATCCCCCCTAATCAGCAAGGATATGTCGATGTAACCTATGATTCTAAAGATCGTAATGGCCTACAAGAGAAGGTTATCAAGGTATATACCAATTCTTATCCCAACGAGACCTTGCTTAAAATAAAAGGATTTGTATTTTCGCCATCAGCAAACAAATAACCATGTCAAACTTACTCTTCCAATTACAAACTGCTACCAACCCGATATTTCAATTTGCTCCATTGATTTTGATTATGGTGGTGTTCTATTTTTTCTTCATCAGACCACAAGCCAACAAACAAAAAGCTCAAAGCAAATTTATCAATGAGCTAGAAAAAGGTACTGAAGTTGTAACCTCTAGTGGAATAGTAGGTAGAATTAATAAGATAGAAGGCAACTTAATCCATCTGCAAGTAGATCAAAAAACCTTTATAAAGGTAATGAAAAGTGCTATCTCTAATGAGATGACTGCTTCATTATCTCAACCTGAAGAAACTAAGAAATAGGTCAACGTACCAGCGTAATATTTCCGAGCATCGTATAAGACAGATCATTAGTACAAGTTACTTTGAGACAGTAAGCATAAGTATCAGAATGCAAATCTTCTCCAGTGTTATCAAATTGCCCATTCCATCCTGTACGTGGATCGGCCGTATTGAAAACTAATTCTCCCCATCGGTCATATACATCTAATTGCATATCCATAATAAAATTACTTCTTACGAGCATCACATCATTGATACCGTCTCCATTTGGCGAAAAGCCTGAAGGAATAAATACATCAGTAGAATCGCACACTGGCTGAATAACTGTGATTACAATAGACCCATCTACTTCACAACCGTTGGCATCAGTAACTTGGACATTGTAAGTAGTTGTCTCTTCTGGCTGAACTGTTATGGTCTCAGTAGTCTCCCCATTACTCCATGCCCATTGTAAGCTATCTCCCATCGAACCTGCAGTAATTTCTACCGTCTCTCCTCTATTAATTTCTGACTCTGGATCAGCAGTAAGATCTAAATCTAGATTTGATATAGTAAGTGGGACTGTAAATTCTTTTGTACATCCATTTTCAGGATTAGTTACTGTCAAGAAAACATCCTTGGCCAATGCTGTATTAATTTCTGGTGTTGGAGTATCTGCTCCTGAAATGATACATTCTTCTGGACCCCATAGATAAGTCAAGGAGTCAGTTCCGCTATTGATCGCTTCTATCGACAATGGTTCTCCAGGACAGATTGCTTCAGGTGCCATTACCTCTACCTCAAAGAAGTAACCATCTAAGTATATACTCGCAGTATCGCTACAAGTACCTCCATCAGTCACTATCGCAAATATCGTTGTATCAGCAGGAGGACTATACATTATAGATGGTCCAGTGCCAATAGTATCAGCCCCCCCTAATGACCAGTATATATTTTGTGGTATTTCACTATTAGCAGATAACGACAACTCTTCTCCTTCACAAAAGCTGATGGTATCACTCATCGTTGTAACTGAAATAGCATCAGAAAATAAAACTGGAATCTGCATTTCACTTATACCGCAAGTAGAACTACCACTCACGATCACAACAAACTCTCCTGCTTCTCCATATGTATAACATGGATTAGCTTCAGTAGAAGTATCTTCTTCCGTAGAAGCATCCCCAAAATCCCACATCAAATCTCCATCTGCTTGGTTAGTCGTAAAGCATACTGTAAGCGTGGCACAATCAATATCAGTCATCACTTCTAAGCTTTCCATATCCATACCCATTGGAATAGACACACTGTCCATAGCCATACAAGTACCATCACTGGTAGTTTTTGTATAGGTCAATGTAACCGCATCGTCACCCTCTAAACCTACGACTGTAATTTCATTATTTTCAAGATCAGAAATGATGTGATCATCTTGATCCCAAATTATGTTTATCCCTCCTGCATTATTAGTTGGTTCTAATACAAAAGTTATAGTATCCCCAGGGCACAACTCTGTCCCGTCTGGCAACATAAATTCTCCTGAGATATCTGATAAGGTTATTTTTTCTATCTCACTTGTAC
Organism: uncultured Saprospiraceae bacterium; assembly: GCA_937929885.1. Lineage (GTDB taxonomy): Bacteria > Bacteroidota > Bacteroidia > Chitinophagales > Saprospiraceae > CALFUQ01. Next base: position 131 of record CALFUQ010000085.1, on the reverse strand, counting down.
ATCCTTCTACTACTGCTCTGACATAATACTCATCTCCTAAGGTTACTTGTGTACTTAGCTCTGAAGTAGTACTTATGATTGGATCAAAATTCTCATTGATAGACCACTCATAATTTTCCTCACAATTCCCA
>CALFUQ010000084.1 GCA_937929885.1 uncultured Saprospiraceae bacterium | reverse complement strand
GTGAAAGAAAAAGATGACAAAAGAATGAACACCGCTTATAGCCATGGTTTTATGGTCATCGAAGCTGAAGATGGTGACTGGATAGGTCATGCAGGATTGCAGATAGGATCTTCCTGTTATGTTTTTCATAATCTAAAAACTGAAGTAACAATTGGAGTATTTACGAATATGGGGACTTTCCTATCAGAGGAAAAGAAGGAAATAATCTATGGAGAGCTATGGAATAGTTTAAGAGAAGTTGTGAATTAACTAAGGCACGGATCAATTCAATTACAAACAAATAAATTTAAAATGAAAACAGTCATCATAATTTGGGTTCAGATAATCTTACTGTCTACATGTGCACTCGCACAAAATGAGGTGGTTGATACTGATAAGGAACTGAAGATTTTTGTGGGCTACGATCTGGGACAAATGGCATTTAATGAGTTTCAAAACTTTGCTGGAGAGATTGGTCTAAAAACCCAAAAAGATCATATGATCAGGTTTGCTTATCAAAATGTAAAGTTAACTGAAGCACACTTATCAAGTAGTTTTGGAGGGGCTGTAGATGGTAATAATGTGACTGGATTGTGGCATGGCTATGGGTTGCTTTATGACATTCCAATATATCGATTTAAAAATGGTAAAGGATTTGCTTATAGTGGTGTTGCTGCTGGCTATCACAAAAACTCCTATCAGCATACTAAATTGGACGAATCATTTGAACACGAAACTGCTCTTGTTGGTTTTGATATTGGATTCAGGGAAAATAACATCTTCAAAATAAAAGGTTTGTATATTAATTTTTCAATTCCCTTTCTTTTTAATTTGAACAAGATAGAAGAGACCAAACTAGGAGATGCTACGATCAACAGCGATGTGTTGACGCAATCCATTGCATTTTTTGTTGGATATGAATTTTAATGTTTAATATCCATTAGACTAAATGTGTAAATCAAAAAAGCCCCGATTGTAAACATCGGGGCTTCCTTTTATAATTCTAACGTGTTAGTTATTCCATCAGAATAACTCTTACATTTTTGCCCACTTAGCTAAATTGTCTTTGTTCATTTTTATGTAGTCTGCATTACCTGCTTCAGTAGCTAATGCTAATGATTGCTTAGCAGCTGCTATAGCTTCTTTAGTTCTACCCATTTTTGCTAATAACTCTGCTTCGTTCTTTACTTGCCAGAATCTAGGAGAATCTCCTTTAGTAGCTTTTTGAATGTACATTAATGCTTTATCAAGATCTTGACCTTTACTAGCCATATATTGACCTGCACTATAGTAATCTCCTGCAGTAGGACCAGCTAAAGTCTTCTCGATAGAAGCCATTGCTTCTTTCTCAGTGTGAACTCCTAATTCTACAGAAGCTCTTGTATTAGCCCATATGATAGAAAGTGTAGCACCGTCATCTTTTAAATTATCTATGTTAATAAGAAATGACTCTACGTTCATACCTGTAGCTTCAGGAGTAGCACTTACTGTAAGAGCAGGAGTAGCGTCTCCATATCCTCCAGAGTTACTAGTAGTATGCTCGAAGAAATGAAAATCCCAATTAGCTGCACTAGGTGTTGTAAACAAAGCATAAGAACCTGCTTTCAGTGCTTTACCACCCACTGTTACATCCTTTGAGAAGGTAACTTTAGTAGCTGCATTTGCACCTGTTCTCCATCGCTTACCATATGGTACTAAGTCTCCGAATATTGTTCTGCCTTTAACACTTGGTCTAGAGTATTCGATGTGCACATCAGTAAGACCAACTGTTTGCTCTACTTTAGAAAAAGGGCTTGCTGATGGTGTCTTGATCTGAGCATCTACTGTAGACACTAAAGAAATTGCCACGAAGGCAAATAATACTGAAAGTAATTTTTTCATTATTGAAATTGATTTAATTATTGATTCAAATTTTGCGCAAAGTTAAAAAACCTATATTAAAAATTGCTATATGTATGTTATGAAAGTATTAAAAAATAAATCTGTATCCAGCTCCTAAATTGACATTGGAGTCATTGCCAGAATTAGACCCAAAATTAAGATCTATAGGGCCGATTGGTGTATCAATGCCGACATTTACACCTACTCCGACTGTGAAAGCTCTGTTATTACCTTCCATATCAAGAGATCCAAATGCTTTCTTACCAAAAGCGATATTACCAACAGCTGAGAGAAATATAAATTTTTGAGGGTTTATTCTTAATTCTTGCCTTAAAACGATAGCATTTTCTAGCAGAAGTTCTCCCTCACCTAATCCTATAAATGGCACATTATACACTCTACTCTGGTCTGTACCCCCTACACTTAGATTGTCTAACAAACTAGACCCGATTCTAGCATAAAGATATCCACTACTTATAGCTGTAATCCGTTGATCTAAATCATACACCTTTTGCAAGCTCCCAAAGATTGAAAAAGTCATGTCATCTTCGTCTACTTTCAAAGCCTGCTCTGCCTCAATATTGGTATAACTATCTTCTATAGATCTCGCAAAATTTTGCCTGATTCTTAATTCTGCATTTATACCTTTAGTAGCATATGCTGGTCGATCAAAACTATTATAGGTTGCGATTATATTTACACTAAGTTGGTTCTGATCAAAATCTACAAAGTCAAATTCCTGGACCAAAGCAGGCTTTAAGCTTTGCGATCTAAATTTAACACCTCCTTCTATTTTTACTTCATTGTTGGTTTCGTATCCTAGGTTTAGACCTACATCGTAATTTATAGATTTGTAAAGTCGGCGTAAATCACCATCTAAAAAGAAAGGGAAATCATAACTGTCATTAGTACTAAATGCTCTAAAAAAAACTCTACGATGATGTCCAAATCTTTTAAAGTAATCTATTTTGAATCCTGGCTTGTCTGACAACCTAGCCAAAACTGATAACCTAGATGGCTCACTAAGCTTATTTCTAAATATGCCATATAGCATAATGGAAGAATTAGTAGACGCAAACCGATTAAATGTATCTCCTACTTCAGTCTTCCTGACTGGATCAGCATTGATCTCTAAGTTGATTTCATCATTTTCATCTTGACGAAAAGTATAATTAAGGTTTTCAAAATTTTTAGTCCCATAAATCCTTGATAGACCTTCATCAATTTCATCTAGTTCCAAATAACTACGATTACCAAGCCCACATCTATTAAGAATAATTTCACTTAGTGGCGGTTCTGTATTAGGTGCAGTCACCCGATTCACATACATCTTAGAAGGAGCTTCTAATTTTTCATTATTTAAATCAGTTCTTCCAGCTATTCTAGATTTCAATGCCATAAATTCAGCATGATGTCCTTTAGCAGCTTCATAACCTTGTTGGATAAAGTATTTATAATTATTAAAATTTAATGAGCCCTCCTCTTTCACCTCAGGTTTTATAAGAATATCACATAATCCCATTTGCTTTTCAGAATCTATGATACCCATCATCTGAGTAGATTGCACTAGAATATCGAATGAAGATTTCAACTCTTCCTTTGGCTCTTTTTCACTACCGACATATACTCCTATCACTATATCTGAGCCCATCTTAATATTATCTTCTACTGGAAAGTTTCTAATTAATCCTCCATCTACTAGCAGTCTTCCATCCAACTCTACTGGGCTAAACATAAGCGGAATAGCCATACTTGCTCTAATAGCTTGACCTAAATATCCTGAGTCAAGGGTAAGTATCTCTCCAGTACTGATATCCACCGCCATACATCTGTAGGGAATAACTAGATCATCAAAATTGTCAATAGCCAAGGCAGGGAAAAAAACTCTTGACAGTGTCATGTCCAACATCTGACCTCTTATAAAACCGCGCGGCAAAAAAAGCTCCCTATCCTGTAGGGTAAATAATATCGGAAACTTATCATGGTAAAACTTTTCTAGCGGAGCTATCCTATCAAGTTTTGTTCTGTTGCTTAATATCTCATCCCAGTTAAGCTCCTCCGTTATAGCAATCATATCATCAGCATCATAACCCATCGCCATTAACCCACCGACTATACTGCCCATACTAGTACCCGTGATATAATCCACTGGTATTTCTAATTCTTCCATGTACTTGATTACACCTATATGTGCTAATCCATGTGCGGCACCACCACTTAATGCGAGTCCTATTCTAGGTTCTACATCACTAATAAGAGTTTGGTCATTGATTGGCTCTTCGGAGGTACTCTCAGTAACTTGTCCATCGATACTGGTTGACGCCAACAAAAAGAAAAGGAAAGTCCAGAATTGTAGTAGTCTCATTAGAAGTTAGAGGTAGTTGCTTATTGCTTAAAAATTATTCTTAAAACGAATCAACTATAGAATTAAGCGCCTCTAGCATTAAGAAACTATAAAGTTTTTAAGGTTTACATAAACTGAGCTTGCATAAGCCCACCGTCATTAAGGATTGACTCTCCAGTCATGTATGACGATGCATCAGAAGCTAGTAACACTGCAAGGCCTGCCATCTCATCGGGCAAAGCCATTCGCCCCATGATTATTTTGTTGTTAAACGTTTTATTGATCTCTTCGTTTTCTCTGAAGTACTTTGTCATCTTAGTCTCCACATATCCTGGGCAGATTGCATTTACTCTGATATTATCTTTAGCCCATTCCACCGCTTGGTTTTTAGTTAGCATAAGCAAACCTGCTTTGCTGATATTATAAGCCGCCATATTCATGGATGCATGGTGCCCTTCTATAGAACTGATGTGTATTATTTTACCACCGCCATTTTGCTTCATAACAGGATGGGCAAAGTTGCTAAGCTCTATCGCTGATTTAAGATTAACGTCCATAGTCTTTTGGTATGCTTCCATCGGCATAGCTTCTAATGCTCCGAAATATGGATTTGTACCTGCATTATTAACCAGTATGTCTACCCTACCAAACTGAGCAGCTGTTTGATCTATCAGATTTTTACATTGATCTGTATGGCCTACATGGCATTCTATACCAACAGCATTAATTCCATCTTGCTTTAATTGCTTTGCTACTTCTTCTACTGCTGCTTGCTTTCTACTACTTACAACTACTGTTGCACCGAACTCACCTAAACCCCTAGCAATTGATTCGCCTATACCTTTACTCGCACCAGTTACTATGGCCACCTTTCCTGTTAGATCAAATAGTTGTTTTATTCTCATGATTTATTGTGCTTTATTAATTGAAGGACTAAGCTATCAAAATTTGGAAATGTTGATGTTCAATCTTATCAATTAAATTATTAAGGTCTAAACATTGGATTGGTTTCTTCGGTGTAAACAAATGGATTTACCCTATCATAAATAGCTGGAATAACAAAATTTCCATCTCTATCAATGTATCCCATTTTACCATCATACTCTACCATTCCTATCCCATTTTCAAACTTTAATCCATTATCAAATTTAGGTGCGATAACCATTTCGTCATTTAAATTTATATATCCAATTTTATCTCCATCGTTGAGTTGCACTGGTGCAAGCCCTTCATGAAAACCTCCTGAAGCATGGTATTTAAAATCAATTATCGTAGTACCGAAAGCATTTATAAATCCGAATTTCCCATCTTTTTTTACTAGGGCCAACCCATCTTTAAAATCCCCTGCATCATCATAGATCAAAGGAATTACTAAATCCCCAATTTGATCTATAAATCCATATTTATCAGCCTCCCTCACTATAGCGCGCTTTTCCGAAAAATCCCATGCATCTTGCCATTTCGCTGGAATCTGCCATGCTCCTGATGTATTTAAATACCCAACTAGTTTACCTTTTTTTGCTCTTGAAAGCCCGCCTTTAAACTCATTAAAAGTTAAGTTTTTAGCTACCCGAAA
>CALFUQ010000083.1 GCA_937929885.1 uncultured Saprospiraceae bacterium | reverse complement strand
ACATGATTAGGATGCTTATCCCAGTAATCCAACAGAAAAAATACTGTCCAATACACTGAAAATATTACGAGAATAACATCCCAAATTTTCTGTTTCGTCATGGTTGGCAAATGGTGATGGAAGTGGTGTTTTGCTCTAATTGTATAACTTATGCAAACTTACACAAGTTTCAATAGATAGACATTATTCAAATATTAATTCCACAGATTAAAACCAAATAATCTCCTCCATTTGGGCAACGGGCTGCTTATAATCTGAGGACATATTAAGCTGTTGGATTATATCTTCCAAAATTTTCATGTCTAACTGATTTTTAGCTTCTGGAATTTTGACATTTTGAGTGATACCTCTTAAAAATTCTGTTGTGAAATCTTCTTCAATTGTAGGGTAGGATAGGATGGAATAGTCCTCTAGATCTAATCTATCCGTTACTGCATTTATCGTCTGCTTTAAAGTTCCGATTTCATCGATTAGATTGTACTCAAGAGCGGCATTAGAAGTCCAAATCCTTCCTTCGGCAATCGCATGCACCTCATCCATTGTCATATCTCTTGTTGTTGCTACCCTAGATAGAAATTGCTTGTACAAATAATCCGTATAATTTTCCATCTTCTGAGCTTCATCAGGATTGAGCGCTAAGAAGAAACTATTGGTGGCGGTATATTTATTTGTTGTTACAGAGTCTATTCCGATGTCTAGCTTGTCTTTGACTAGCTTACTAATTTCTGGATACATTAGATAGACACCTATGGATCCAGTCAGTGTGTTTTTATCTGCAAAAATGGTATCTGCATTGCAAGCGATATAGTAACCGCCAGACGCAGCATAATCTCCCATTGAGACTGCCACGTATTTTCCACTTGCTCTCAACTTACCCATGTAGTCCCAAAGAATATCAGATGAGATACTTGCCCCTCCAGGAGAATTAACTCTTAAGATGACAGCTTTTATTTTTTCATTTTTGATTAAGCGCTCAAAAATTTTGGCATACTTTTTTTCTGAAATTGCTCCATTATCATCTGAGCCATAAACCACATTACCTTCAGCATAAACCACTGCGATCTTATTAGGTGATTTAGTAGATACTTTAGCAGGGTTCACAGTTAGATAATCTTCTAGCTCCGTGTATCGTACGAGCCTAGACTCTTTTACACCAGTCTTATTTTTTATGAAGTTTTCAAAATCTACTTCATACGCCACAGAGTCAATTAATTGCTTGTCAATTGCTTGATCAGGAACAATAACCAAAGAATTATCTGCTAAAGAATTAATATCATCGAAGGTTATTCCTCTCTGGGCTGCCATTTCGTTAAAGTAATTCTTCTTAAGGTGTTCTAGATATTCAGTGTACTGTAACCTGTTGTCTGCACTCATATCATTTCTACGATAAGGCTCAGTGGCTCCCTTATATCTACCACGGTAAAAAGTATTCATTTTTATTCCAACCTTATCCATAAGGTTTTTATAATATGGTATTACTGCTCCAAATCCTTTGATCTCTATTGATCCGTTAGGATTCATAAAAACAGAATCAGCTGCAGATGCTAGGTAATATCCCATCTGACCATAAAAATCACCATACGCATAAATTGGTTTGTCTGTGTCTTTAAAATCTATTAGAGCATCTCTTATCAATGTAGCAGTAGAAGGCCCCATACTTACTTGAGGTGCATTGATGACTATACCAGCTATTTTTTTATCCGATTTAGCTTTTTCTATTAATCTTATGATGTCGTGGACGCCTATTGCTCTAGTAGTACTCGAAAACGAATACTCCATATTATCGGTCAACTCAGATACCGAATGATCGAATGATAATCGCAGAAAGGAGTTAGACTTAATAGTAACTCCATCACCTGCCGAAACTCCAATAATTATGAAAATGAGTATAATTGCTCCAAAAGCTAGTAGAGTGCCCAAACAAGAAGCAAATAGGAATTTAAAAAACTGTCTCATCTAATGAATAGAATCCAAATTTAGGTGAAATTTACCAATAGAATGACCAACTATACGTTTACTTAAAGACTCTGAGGTCCGTTTTATGTTGAAGTATAAGAATCCCTATCTAGTGAACCAGTCTTACAAGAAAAATTTGAGAATACTCAGAATCATAATCTTCAATTTTTTCTTATCAATATCTATATCGGCACAGATACAAGTTACCCCAGCTACTGACGATCCTTACAATCCTATTAACCTTATCGAAAACGTATTCCTAGGAGATGGGGTAGAGATTTTAAATATCAATTTTAAGGGTGCTCCAGTGGCGACAGGGGTTTTTTCTTCTGCGATAGGAGATGTTAATTTAGAAAGAGGAATTGTCATTTCCACTGGTGAAGCGAATAAAGTAAACGCACCTAATGACAGCGTTATCGAAGAATCGTCCAGTACATCAGGTGATCAAGAGTTTGATCCTGATTTAGAAGCATTGGTAGCTCCAAATAACATACGGGATGTTGCTGTTTACGAAATTACTTTTCGTCCAATTTCAGATAACTTAAGATTTAGATATGTATTCGCTTCTGAAGAATACCCAGAGTTTGTGTGTGGAAGCTTTAACGATGTGTTTGGTTTTTTTATTTCGGGGCCCGATCCGACAGGCGGAGATTATGTAGCCAAAAATATTGCTTTAGTTCCAGAGCTATCAGATCCTACAGGATTGACTTTTACAGATTTTCCTGTATTTACTAATTCCATAAATCCTGGACAGATAGGTTCTTCAAGCACTGAAGCAGGTGAAGACTGTACAAAGGAAAACGAATCATTAGATTTTTCTGATTACTATAATGACAATATAGGAAGCTCTAGTTTGATCTTTGATGGATACAGCGATGTATTTATAGCTCAAGCAGATGTTATTGCATGTGAACAATACACGATCAAGTTGGCAATTGCAGATGTAACAGATGGTTCCTTTAATTCTGCAGTATTCTTAGAAGCAAAGAGTTTTAGCTCACCTACACTATCAGTCGGTAGGGGAGGTGACCCAACGGTAGACGGGTCTATATCAGAAGGATGTAATGAAGCAATATTTAGATTTAAGTTGCCTTCAGTGGCTACTCAAGACACCATCATAGCTCTTAACCTAATCACAGATTCTTCTCTTGACTTAGCAGAGAATGGTGTCGACTATAGAATTTTCCCGAGCGCCAATCAACTAATAGTAGATGCAGGATCCGATGAAGTGGAACTTAGGATCGAGACGATCTTGGATAATGAGCTAGAAAATGAAGAAAGCATTTTACTTTCTTACCAAAAGAATATTTGCACTATAGATACATTAAGGATTGTCATAAGAGATAGGATAATAGAAACCTTAGAACTCGAGCAGCCTACAGAACCGTATTGCACCAGCGGTTACACTGTGCAAGCAGAAGCGCCTGGAGGGAGTTCATCTACTTTGACACCATTCAGATCAAGACAATTAATCAATATAGAAGATGCTAATAGATCATACTCTGATAGTATCAGGATAGATGGAGTAGAACCATCGATATTAAGTGAAGGGCTCATTAGTAAGATTTGCATAGACAGCTTAGAGCATCGTGTGCCAGAAGATCTTGATATCTACATTACCTCACCTGGTGGGCAAGTCTTAGAACTGTCAACAGACAATGGAGGAATAGGTCAACCTAATAATACGGTTTTTGATAAATATGTAAATACTTGCTTCACTATCGGTGCGACTCAAAATATTAATAACGGAGATGCACTAGCGGGGCAACCATTTGCAGGTAACCCAGATTACACAGGTGAGTTTTTACCAGAAGGGGATTGGAACGATTTATTTAATGGAGATAATCCTGTCAATGGATTTTGGAAATTAACGGTCATAGATGATTCAGGTAATGGAGATGGATCTGGAGGAAACAGTACGGATGGTAATTTGAGGGGATGGTCCATAGAGTTTAATTCTCCTTACGAGGTAGAATATAATTGGACCTTACTTGATGGAACGAATGATGGTAGCATTAGTGATCCAAGTATTCTTAATACTACATTCACCCCTATAGCAGAGCAAACCTACGTCTTAGAAGCTATAGATTCTTATGGTTGTAGTGTGAGAGATACGATTACGGTGATTCCAGGCGAGCAGATATTACCGCCAGATAACTTAAGATGTACACCTGGATCAAATTCGATATTGGTCAATTGGGATATACTAGATATGCCTGATGGATTTGAAGTTTTTATTGGTACGGATTCTATGAATATAGCTGAGTCAGATTGGGAATCAGTAGGACTAGAAGTTCAAGAAAACTTTTTAGGTTTACTACCGAGTACCGATTATATCATAGGTGTAAGATCAGTAGGAGTTGGCTGTGTTGGTGATCCTTTGTTCATAGTATGTCAAACGAACTCGTGTACTGTGCCGCAGATAACTCCCTTAACTCGAGACCCAAGCTCTTGTCGGGATGATGGAGAAATAATAATAGTTGCTTCAGGTAGTAATCCGTTTACCTATGAGCTAAATGGCCAGCAAACGCCTGATGGAATATATACAGATTTGACTGACGGGTCATATCTGATTAAGGTAACAGATGCAACAGGATGTCCTGATACAATAAGAATAGATCTTGTTAAAGATTCTTTTAGAGTAGAAGTAACAGTGGAGCGTGAGATAGATTGTTTCGGAGCGATGACTGGTTCGTTACGAGCTGAGCCAAGACCATTACCATCTCAAGGAGGAGCATTGCCAACTAATTTTGAATGGAGTTCTGGACAAAATGGATTTAATGAATTTAGCATTTTTGGATTGGGAGCAGATGACTATAGAGTTACGATTACCAATGATGAAGGCTGTACAGCTATCGGTGAGATTACACTTACCCAGCCTCCTGAATTTAGATCAGATGTAAGTGCCATAGCTACACAGCTAAGTTGTAAAGATGCTAGCGATGGTACATTAAATGTGCCTGTGTTTGGAGGTTCACCTCCATATCAATTCCAATGGAATGATCCTCTCATGCAAACAGACTCAGTTGCTATAGGGCTTGCTGCGGGTGACTATACAGTTATTGTTTCGGATTCAGCGGGTTGTCAATTGCCACCTATAACGGGTACGATAGCTCCCAATAATGGGTTTTCTGTTTTGCAAGAAACATTGCGTTCTCCTACCTGTGCTGGAGGTAACAATGGGGTGGCGTCATTTTCTAACAGGGATGGACAAGACCCATTAACTTGGACATGGACTAATGAGGCTGGCGACGTGGTCGCTACAAATAGGGAAGCCACTAACCTTAGTGCTGGTAAATATGATATAGAAATACGAGATGCTAATGGCTGCCCAGAGTTTACCTCTATAGAAATAACTGCCCCAGAACCTGTAGTCATTACAGAGTTCACTGTTAATCCAACGCGATGTTTTGATACTGCAGAAGGTTCTATTAGTGTCACTGTAGCAGGAGGGACTGGAGTGTTTGAAGCTTTTGAATGGAATAAGCAAACAAGTACTGATCCTGTAAATGGGACAGCAATAGGAAATACAGAGACGGCAGAGAATCTATCCAGAGGGTTTTATAATGTAAGGATAATGGATACTAATCAATGTCCTACTGACACTACCTTAGAGGTAAGTTCGCCACCAGCATTTAGCTTTAGTGCTGAGATAGATACAGTAGATTGCTTTGGAGATGCTAGTGGTGGGATTATTCCTACAGTGACTGGGAGTGTTGGTCCTTATTCTTACCAATGGTTAAGTTCGACAGTGCTAATCACAGATGAGGCTCCGACAGGCTTGCTTTCAGATGAGTATGATGTGATCGTGACAGATGCCGTTGGTTGTACTCATATTGATACGGTATTTGTACCTGAGAATCGACTTATTGAACCACAGCTAAACGTGACTGAGATAGCTTGCAAAGGAGAATCAACAGGTGATATTGAAGTTTTTCTTTCAGGAGGGAGACCAGATTTTAGCTATAGCTGGACTAAAAATGGAGCTCCGTTGGCAGAGACCACTCGAAAAATAGAAAACCTAGAACCAGGAAATTATGAAGTATCAATACTAGATGTGTTAGGTTGCCCTGCGGAGATTTCACATATCATAACTGAGCCTGCAGCAATTTTTGTAGTGGATGTGATTGCAGATACTATTTGCAGAGATGCATTTGAACCTGGTAGACTGACCGTCGAAGCATCTGGAGGAGTGCCAGGATACAGTTATGAATGGGGTGATGGTGCTACTACACCGACACAAGATTACTTTGCTGGTAATTACACAGTAAAAGTGACAGATAATGCAGGATGCGAAAGAAATATTGAAACTGCTATCGAAGAGGTTAGATTCTTTGATATATCAGAAGCATTGAGTCAAACTGCAGCTAAGTGTAATGATGAAGCTTCGGGAAGCGCAACCATTAATCTTCCCGAAATTGATTACATATTTGGAAATGAGAATTTAGTTATCTCAAATGTGTTGTGGTCTGGTTTTCCAGATCAAAATGCTCTGACAATAGAAAACTTAACTGGTGGTCAAGAGTATAAAGTACAGTTAACAGATAAGTTTGGTTGTACTGCACTTGATAGTTTGACTATAGAAAATCCAGAAGAATTCGGAATAGCGCTAGATACCATTATGGATGTGGCGTGCTTTGCGGAAGAAAACGGAAGTATTAATATCAACCCAATTAATGGTGAAGGACCTTTTGAGTATTTGTGGAGTCCTAGTACTAATTCACAAACAGTACAAAATGCTATAGGTCTTAGGAGAGGAACTCATGAGGTTACAGTGACTGATAACAATGATTGTAAGACATCTAAATCATTTTTGGTGCAAGAGCCTAATCTACTTGTGGCAGATGGTAGAGCGGTTAAGACTTTTTGCTTTGGAGATGAAAATGGTAGAGTAGATTTATTAGTTTCTGGAGGGACACCAGATTACTTTTATAACTGGTCCGATGGTTCTCAGAATGCTAATATTCTGGATGTAGGCGTGGGTAATTTTAGTGTTACGATAACTGATCAGAATGATTGTCAGGTGATAGAGGAAGTAGAAGTAGAAGGGCCAGAAAATCCATTAGATTTTGAGTTCGAAGTAATACCACCAGTTTGCCCAGGAGACAATTCTGGGTTGATAGAAGTAACGGCTACTGGCGGCAATGGATTTTATCAATATAGTTATGATGACATCACTTTCGTTCAGAATCCTACGCTAGTTGGTCTAGTCGATGGTGCATATACGATCACTGTAAAAGATAGGAATGGCTGCAGTATATCTAAGGATACTGTCGTAACTAATCCTGATGCATTAACCTTGTCTATAGGAAGAGATACAATTATACCAAGTGGGGCAAATCTATTTGTAGGGACTGATTTGAGGCGAGGAGATATACCTGTGGGAGGTGAGGGCTTAGTATTTGACTGGTCCATAAATCCTCCTGAACTAGATTTTTCTGGCTTCAATGAATTTATAGAAATCCAAAATTTGAATGAAGATGTGATTATCACGCTTACGGTAACTGATACTCTTGGGTGCACGGTTACTGCTATGAGGCAGGTAGGGATAGAAAGTATTCTAAATAATCAGGTAATGGTACCCACAGGCTTTACGCCAAATGGGGATGGGGCTAATGATTTATTAAGAGTCCTAGGTAGAGATGGGATTACGATCAACAGTTTTAAAATATTCTCTAGATGGGGAGAATTGGTATACTTTGATAGTGAATTTATTCTAGATCTAGATGATGATAGCAAAGGGTGGAATGGTGTATTTGAAGGAAAGCCAATGAACCCTAATACGTTTGTATGGATAGTAGAAGCAACCTTTGAAGATGGATTCCAAGCAGTTTATAAAGGAAATACACAACTGATTAGATGAGAAAACTAGCAAGACATATATTTATATTTATAATATGTATAGCAGCGGCCTCTGTTAATGCGCAAGATCCCCAGTTTTCTCAGAATCAAAATACTAACAGCTATCTAAACCCTGCACTATCTGGAGTCTATGAAGGCTCGATGCGATTTGGACTTAACTATCGTGACCAGTGGACTAGCATACTTGGGGCAGAAAAGTTTGTCACAGGTAATGTTAACGGAGATATGAAGTTTGGCATTTTTGATGGAGATTATTTCTCTGTGAATGTGAATGCAATGTTTGATCAATCAGGGAGGTCGCACTATAATCAAGCACTGCTGCACATTGGTGGATCATATATTAAAAAGTTGAGTGAAAATTATAATGGCTCACAATTTTTATCCGTAGGATTTAGAGCAGGCATGGGACAGAATTCTTTAGAGTGGGGTAGGCTGTGGTTTGATAGACAGTTTGATAGAGGTGGACAATTTGTCAATACAGAAGCCGATAATGGAGAACCTGGGATAATAGGGAGCAAAGGTAGGACAGACTTTTATCCAGATATGGGCGTAGGTATATTTTGGTATATGACTCAAGGTGATAACTCTAGTGTGTATGCAGGATTTGCGGCTAATCACTTAAACAAACCTAATATCTCATTGATCCAATCCTCAAGTGGAGGACTTAGTCTTTACACAAAATGGTCAGGTCAAGTAGGCGCAGAGTTGCCATTGAATAACACCTTAAGTGTGCTGCCCTCATTTATGATTTGGGTGCAAGGCCCTTCTGTGCAAGGTGCCTTAGGATCTGCTATTAAATACAGTGGCTACAGTGATGAAGAATTATCGATGCGTTTAGGACTAACAGCAAGATTAGCAAATGCGGTTAGCACTCCAGCAACCGTTGAAACAGAACTATCCCTCATTATCGATGTAGGATTTGATTTTAGCAAGTACACAATTGGTCTTAGCTATGATATCTCGGGTTCTAGTCTAGCAGTTGCAAGTAGAAATAGAGGAGCGTTTGAGTTGGCTTTATTCTATACTAAACCTTATGAAGATTCCTATCGTAAGCAATCTAACTTTCCTAGTTTTTAATAAGCGCAGTTTTACTTTGAATAGATTGTATGTTAGATGGCTATGAGTTCTAAGTTAGAGCTGTTACAATTTTTATCAAAAATTCCTCCAGCTCTATATCGTTTTTAATTTCTTGCTATTGGTGCTTTTCTAAAAAAGTTAAGTAATCAAGCTTACCCTATGTACTCCAGGCTTGTACTTCTTCCTGATTAGATCATGCACCATGTTGTAGCTCTTTTCATTTGCTACAAAGTCCACTGTATTAAGATCAATAATCACAACAGGATAGGTGAGGATATTCCTAAAATATTCGAAGTAAGTATTTTGAATCTTAAGTAAGTACTCTTCTGTGATTTCGCTTTCAAAATCTCTGTTACGTTTCCTGATATTTTTCATTAGAATATCCGTACTTCTATGGAAGTAAACCATAAGGTCAGGAGAAGGATGTGACTGCTCTAGTACAGCATGCAATTTTTGGAATATTCTATATTCCTCTTCTTCTAGGTTTTTCTTTGCGAATAATAAAGTCTTGATAAAAGAGTAATCTGCAATGGTGAAATCAGCAAATAAGTCTTGGTTTGCTAAGCTCTTCTGCAATTGCTTATGCCGAGAGGTCATAAAGAATAACTCTACCGTAAAAGCATATGTATCAGGATCTTCATAGAATAAATTAAGAAACGGATTCTCATCAAATTGCTCAAGGATAAGCTTACAGTCGTATTGCTTCTGCAGCATCTTGACGAATGAAGTCTTGCCAGCACCGATGTTTCCTTCGATGCAGATGTATTGATATGGAAAGGGGGGATTCACAGTTTCTGTACTTCACTTTGGTCTGGGGAATCAAGATATAATTCTTCTATAGTTTTATTCAATTTTGGATGCATTATATTTTTTTCTATATCTAAAATCGGACGCATCACAAAATTTCTATCCTGTATATGTGGGTGTGGAATAACTAAGTCTTCTTTGTGAACTATCCAGTTTGAATAGAAAATAATATCGATATCTATAACCCTTGGGCCCCAATGTTCAATCTTTTGCCTGCCAAGCGTTTGCTCAATTTCCTGAATTTTAACCATTAGCTCGAAGGGCATATCGTCTGTCTTCACTACAAGCACTGAATTTATGAAGCCATCTTGATCTAGCTTACCCCACGGCGCAGTTTCATAATAGGATGATTTGCTTACTACGTCTCCAATCGCAGTTGCTATCAAAGCTTCAGCAGCGCGAATGTTTTCCATTCGATTACCAATGTTAGAACCTAGCGATAAGATGACCTTTTGTTTCATGATAGCATTATATAAAAAAAGCCTGGCCAGAATAGTTCCAACCAGGCTTATATTTCTTTTTGAATTATGCTATGTACCTGATTTTATAGCATCTAAATACCTTCCTAATTCTCGTTTTACAACTGGGAATAAGAAGAACAATCCAATCATGTTAGGGAATACCATTGCAAATATCATTGCATCTGAGAAAGCCCAAATAGAACTCATATTAGCGGCAGCACCAATTATAATAAATAAGCAGAAGATCAATTT
>CALFUQ010000082.1 GCA_937929885.1 uncultured Saprospiraceae bacterium | reverse complement strand
AAGCTACAAGAAAATCTAATTCCTAAATATCCCTTCGGGGCAAAGCGCGTTTTATTTTCTGATAATTATTATCAGACACTGAATCAATCTCATATAAGCGTAATTACCGATCCCATTGTAAGAGTAACAGCTACTGGCATTGATACTAGTCATGCCTCTGCGAACTTAGATGTTTTGATTTACGCTACTGGATTTAAATCCCATCCATTTCTGGATGGCCTAGACATTCAAGGTATTGCTGGGCAAACTCTAAAAGATAAATGGAAAGAATCACCCAAGAACTATTTGGGTATGCTAGTTGATAATTTCCCTAATTTCTTCATCATGTATGGCCCTAACACAAATCTAGGACACAGTTCCATCATAATTATGAGTGAAGCACAAGCAAACTATATTGCTCAATGCATAGTGCAAATTTCTAATGGCAGCTATAATGCTATTGCTATCAAACAAGAGGTAATTAACGATTACTATAATGAACATCAAAAACGACTTTCAAAAATGGTATGGGACAGTGTAGACTGGAGTTGGTACAAAACCAAATCAGGAGATAATGTAAACAACTGGGCTGGTCGGACTATGGAATATATGAGGATTACAAAGACAGTCAATTTTAATGACTTCCAAAAAGAATAAGAGATGATTAAAACATCATGGCAAATACAGCTTGAAACTTTTTAGCGTTATAAAAATATCCTTAACCTTTGACCATGAAAAAATTCATTTTACTTCTTTTGTTTTTTGCTCTTTGCGAAACTGCAACTAGTCAATCAAAAAGACCATATACAGACGGCGATCTCGTATACGATGATTTTAAAGGCGATGTCCTAGAGATCGATTCTCAATCAGGCATGATTTATTTTGATTTTGATTTTATCGACCAAGACCAAGTAATTGATGGAATAACTTTCCAATACACTACCATTAAAGTTATGGTGAATACTGCACAATCATGGCTTAACTTTGACAATGCTCCTGACAACAATATCGATTACTTCCAAATACTTTTTGACATAGAACATCTCTATGCAGAAAAGTATAACTCCCTGGTGAAAAACAACCCAATGGAACCACAGTATACGGCTGCTCAAGATTTAATAGAGGAGAAGAACATAGTAATGGAAAAGTACAAACTTGAATCAGATGGCGGCTCTAGAACAGATATAAATCAGAAATGGAAAAAAAGGATTAGAAAAGAAATATCTGAAATAGCTTATATCGATCATAAACTAAGTTTAATATCTGATTATGGATTTGATGCACATTTTGGAATGGGCTACAATATTCTAGGTAATGATCTAAAACAATATTACGGTAATTCTCTTGGCTTGGCATTCGGAATTAATTTCAATTTGAAAAATATTTACCTATCGTTTTCTGGTAATCTGGGAATTGGGAATATAGATGAAGCACATACAGAATATCCACAGTGGGAAGAAGGCATACACCGAAATGATGTGATATGGAATATGGGAATAGGAAGAAGGTTTGAAATAGGTAAGTTCTATGTCAGCCCTTTCGTCGGACCAAGCCTTATAAATGTATATGTTAATAAAATGGATTATGAAGAAATCTACCCTGAGACAAGCGATACTAAATGGCGAATAGGAGGTGGCGTATTATTTGACATACCACTCTCAACTAATTATGGGAAATCCAATAATCTCACTTATGCTGGTTACGGTACTATAAATACATTTACAAATCATGGCTTAAGAATCTCATTCCACTATGTACCAAAAGTTGATTTATTTGATGCTTATGAAGGAGATGGTAAGACAATAGCTCTTAGCTATTACTTTTATATTGGAGATCTAAAGATTGCGAATTAATTTAACCGACCTTATGCTTAGGATCAGTAATCCACTCACTCCAAGATCCTGGATATAACTTTGGCATGTCAAGACCTGCATACTTGTGTGCTAAAATATTATGACAAGCAGTAACACCCGATCCACAGTACATGATAGCTTCTTCTTTTCCCGCAAATCGCTCCCCTACTTCATCTTTTGATTTCCATAGTTTGTCAGCTGTTAAGTTATCGATAAATTGTTTAGAGTCCGCTCCAGGTATGTGACCAGCTATTGGATCTATAGGTTCGTTGATGCCGTGATATCTCATATTAGCTCGAGCGTCAGTAAGGTTATCATTCCGTTCTTGTGAGTATTTTTCTACTGTATCAAGAGGAGCCACCATTCCACTAATTAAATGACTTTTAAAATTACTACTGCATCCTTGAACTCTTTCAGAACTAACTGGCAAGCCTAGTCTTGTCCACTCTTCCCACCCACCATTAAGTACAGCTACATTTTTATGCCCCACCCAATTCATCATCCACCACAGTCTTGCTGCAATGCCTCCATGGTGCTGATCATAAACTATAATTTGATCATTATTAGAGACACATCTTGACCTCAACCAAGACTCAAAATCATCTACACTTGGCAAAGGATGTCTGCCTGTAGTACCACTAATAATTTCTCCTGATAGATCATTATCTAAGTGAGCATAACTAGCACCAGGAATATGGCTCTCATCGTAGAGAGTTCTGCCTTTCGACTTATCATTTAAGAAAAATCTGCAGTCGAAAATACGGACACCCTCTTTGCCGATTATTTGCGCAAAATCCTTTGCATGAATTATGGTCTCGAACATTTTATTCTTCGTCTTTTTGTTCTATTTCAATAATACGTTTTATTACTCTTAAATGGTGCGTATATTTTTTCAAACTTTTATTGTAAATCCCTTGATGATCAAACTTATCTATTCTAACATAACCATACGCATGTATAATCAAGCCGTCATCGAGCACAAATCCCGCATGATGAATTTCTCCTTCCTTATTCGCAAAAAATGCTAAGTCTCCTAATCTCGCTTGTTCTACAAAATCAATAGGATCACCGATGCGGACTTGATCAGAAATACTTCTTGGTAATCTTACATTTAATATTTTAGCAAGCATCTGGACATAGCCAGAACTGTCAATTCCAAATGGAGATCTACCTTTAAGACTGTAAGGTGCATGTAAGTATTTACGAGCAATCTTCTCCACAAAATCTCGCTTCCAAATCTTGTCTTGCGCTTTTATGGCTTGACCACTATAGGTGAATTTCTCACCACTACATTTAAAAGACATACCATCATAATTAGGCAGACTAGATCCAAGTAATAGATTAATTCCTCTCTTTTCTGAAAAAGCTAATTGGTTTAACTCTAGCGCAACACTAAATTCATTAGTATAAGAATCAAATTCTTTTTCGGTAATTCGCTCTACTTGAAAAGCATCTATCCACCCAATACATCCATCCCATTCGCACAGAATCTTTATCCACTTTTTGGTCTTGTACTTAAGAATCTCAAAACACTCCCCAAAAAGCATTTGGGAGGAAATAGCGGATCTTTCATCAGGGCGTATCCGCACTGGGATACAACTGAGTACGCAGATGCCATAGGGGGAGGTATTATACTTCTTACCGACTCTCAATATTCTGATTTACATCAGTAACGAAACTATGAAAATCATTGCAAGAAATCATTTATCTGATGATGAAATGCAATAGACCTTATTACCGTTTTAGTATAGATTTAATAATCATCTATCTATTGCTATGAAGCTGATTGCTGGTGTTTTTTGCTTGTTTTTGATGAGTTGTGGATTGTGTACAGCGCAGGATACCCAGTATTCTCAGTTTTATGCCGCTCCTTTGAAACTTAACCCTGCTTTGACCGCTTTTTTCGATGGTAATTTTAGGCTATCTGGAGTTAATAGAGATCAATGGCGTAGATCGCTCGATAAACCTATCAATAGCTTCACCTTTAACGGTGATATGAGATTCGTCCTAAAAAACAGGACTAATTCTAATCCAGATTTTTGGGGAGCTGGTATTAGTTTTACTACTGATAGAGCTGGAGATTTTGGACTTAATACCACCAACTTATCTCTATCTGGAGCATTCCACAAAGCGCTTGACAAAACGATGGATCAATACATCAGCGCAGGGTTTCAGGTTGGCGTCTTTCAGCGCAACCTGAGCTATGGTAATATACTTTTTCAGGATCAATTTGATGGAGTTAGTACTTATAGTTTACCCACAGGAGAGTTTCTTCCTGCTAATAATTTTGGGTATAGCGATTTTTCAGTTGGAGTCCATTACTCTATTACACCTAGTAGCAGTTTTAAAGTGGCACTTGGTGGAGCGATTCATCATATCTTAGAACCTAATACATCGTTTTATGATGATTCGCAAAGTGGCGGAGTGGTAACCAATGTTCCATTATTCAGAAAATATCAAGCGCACTTAGCAATAACAAATGTTGTGACAGAAGCTTTCTCCTATACGCCAAGAGCTATGTTCTTAAATCAAGGTCAACACCAACAAATTCTTATCGGTCTTAATTTAAGATATGAATTGTTAGAAAGTGAAGGGAGAGCACTACAGCTTGGCGCTTGGGTAAGACCAGTTAAAGAATTTGATCAATATGATATTGCCGCAGCAGTATTAATGTTTGGGATCGAATTTAATAAACTAAATATTGGATTTAGTTATGATACTAATCTGACTGATTTCAGTAATCAGTTTAGCAACCTAGGAAGTTTTGAGATATCAATGAGGTATATCGGAGAGTATCAAAATGATTCTTTCTTTTGTCCAGAGTTTTAATTCATCCTCATCCGATTTCGACTTTCATCGAAACCACCTTTCTCCGATATCAAATGGAGAAAGAAAACGCGAGTATCTCCCTATCCATTTGTAATTTGAGAGCGTCGGGGTAGGAAATTCCATAAATCCTAATCAAGATAGAAGAACCTTTACCTTAACTTGTCAATCAAAACTAAAAGTTGCTTTGTGTTAGAAGCATCTAATCCCATCTTATTAGCTTCTGATATCGCCTGTAGGGCATAAATTTTAGCACCTGTTGCATCTCTTAGTTTATACAAAATCGCAGCTAATGTATCATTGTTGTAAAAATTAGAATTAAGATCTACCGATCGCTGCGCCATTTCTTTAGCCTTATGTAATTTTGATTTATCAGCTGTCACTTCATATATATTCCATGCTAGATTATTTAGCTGATTCCATTCATATAATTCATATTTGTCAAAGTATGAAATCGCAAAATCTATAAACTCTGTAGATGCTTTTCCATTTGTCTTTTGTAGTAAATCTCTTAGCTTCCAATCGTCTATAAATCGTTGACCCTTCGCAGGGAAATATTCCAACATCTTCTGCTCGACCAACTCGTGTTTATCATAGATTCCATAATTGATTTCTATCGCATACTTGATTTTATCATCTACTTTCTGTTCGCCTACATACTTGTAAAATAAATCTTTATGCTCTATCATATACTTAAACTTCTTATCATCAAGATCAAGACCTGCAAACTCATAAATCAATGGTATGGTTTCTTCAGTTTCCCAACTTGCTTGAGTTCTAAGATATTCGTCTAACATCTCTACACCTCCTTCTATTCTTAGGTTCTTTAGAAGAATAACAAAGGTTTTTAAAAACTCTGGCTCAAGCTTACGACTGGTATAATTGTCTTCAAAATATTTAAGATTAGCATACGGGTGAATTGCTTCCTTACCGATCAAAACCATATCTACTGGTGATCTAAGACCTGCACTTTTGTGCACGACTTCTCCATCTCCATTGATATAAAAAAGAGTTGGTAAAGCGGTGACTTTATATTTCTTTCCAAAATCCCAACCTTCTCCTTTCTCAACATTAACCTTGATATTTATAAAATTCTGATTATTAAAATTTCCTAAATCTGGATCTGGAAATGTAGTCTTATCCATCTGTTTACATGGACCACACCAATCAGTATAAGCATCTACAAAAATGAGCTTATCTTCCGCCTTTGCCTTATCAAGTGCCTCTTGCCATTTGAGACCTTCAAATATGATTCCTTGCGAGGACAAAGAAGAACTTAATACTAATAGAAGTATTAATTGAATAAATCGGATGGATCGTTTCATTACCGTAATAACGTTATATTTTTGACTACTGTTACAAAATCAATCATAGTCATTTCAATAGATGAAAAATTATAAGATAATACTACTATTTGCTTGTCTATTTGTGGGCTTATATAATAAGATATCTAGTCAGAGTATCTCTCTCCCTGGAATTACTATGATGCCAAATATTGTAGAGCATGAGGGCAACCTTATAGTTACAGGGACTAGTCTTGCTAAAGGACCCTTTGCAAGTAAGTCTAAAGTGTATTTCTTAAATGAAAATCTAGATGAAGAGTGGTCATATAACCTTGATGAATTTCATTCTAATCTTATTGGTGAAGTAGCAGTCTTTGATGATAAAATATTTATTACTGGAATGGAAGGTAAAGTAGGTAATACTTGGGAAGATACTAGGAGATTTATACTTGTCCTGGATATGAAAGGAAATCTGATTGTAAAAGAACAAGTTGGGATAATCCAATATATGCAATCGACACCTCTAGTTAAAGTAGATAATGAAATCTTAATTTATTATAGCACAGATACTACAGTAGCGAGAAATCCACCTGGAGAATACTTTAGTCTTAATTTAAGTAGTATTAGTCTAGATGACTTGTCTATAGAAGATGGGCCGGTCTCTTTTGATCAAAAATTAAGAACAGGTCAACCTTGTGATATAATCCACTCAAATGATAAAAGCTATTTGATAGGGCTAAGTGACGCTGGATATGATACTTACTTTTTTCTCAAACCCATGGAGGAAAACTCTCAAGAGGAGATGAAGTTTATAAACACCGATCTTTTAACTATTTACAATTTAAAAATTGGCACGGGAGCCCAAACCAAATTCCTTTATAACATCAATGTTTATGGAGAAGGTTGGCAAGGATACTTAGTTAATCAAGATGAAATTTTTAGTCAGGACTCTTTATCAAAGACCACTCCTAGTATACGATTCGAGAATAGACCAAATGACATCTATTGTTTCGAGGATCAAGTTTTTTACATTGATGAAGTTGAAGACTACAAAAAGTATGACCTCGTAATATCAGACTTATCAGGAAACATTCTATCAAGAGAACCAATAGATTTTAAGCCTGAGAAAATAGTTGTGAATGAGGAATATTATTACTTCTTAGATAATTCTAGAGGAGTAAAAATCATACGAAACCGAAGATGAAGATGAAGATAATTTTGCTACTCAATAATTCCAGCGATAAGTGAAACTAACTTGTCATTTTGAGTTTCCCAGGAGTACTTACTTTCCATAAGTTTCCTCGCATTCTTAATAATTTTTTCTGTTAGTTCTTGATTATTTAAAAGCTCCTTGATATGTCTCTTAAAAGTTGCAGCATCATCTGCAATCAGCACTTCCTTACCATCAATTGCACCAATAGCATTATTCACTTGACTAGTGGTAATACACGGCACACCCATTGCCATCGCCTGTAATATTTTGTTTTGCTGCCCTGCTCCCTGAAAAATCGGAGCTACGAAAATCCTCGATTTATCATAAGCTTCTCTCATATTATCTATCCAGCCAGTGACTGTCAAATCATCATACTTTAATTGCATCACTTCCTTAGCTGGGCGAACCCCTGCCACAATCACTTTAAGTGGTATATCATCTACCACTTCATTTATTAGAAACTTTGCGGCAAGGATATTAGGCTTATAGCCCATGTTACCGGCAAATAAAATATCATATTCTTTCTCAATTTTATTTGATTTGAAATATTCACAATCGACACCGTTAGAAATGACATGTAAGTCAGATACATCGTCTAAAGCACTTTTATCTTGTTCACTAATAATAGTCTTAACGGAATAAAATTGTTGAATTAATTTTTCATATCGTTTTAATCTTTTCGCTTCTGACTTATAAAACCATCTCTTATAAAAACGATTTGATGCTTTTTGTTGCCTAGACATAATCAGCGAAAAAGCATCCATATAATCTATGACAAGAGGATACTTTAATCCATTTGAGTAAGGAGCCATCCTTGCTAACTGACAGTAAATCACATCTGGTTGTATATTCGATATCTCTTTGTGTAATTCCTCTTTAATTTTTTTATCATAGAAGTACTTAACTTGATATGGCAGTCTTCCAAAAACATTTAAAGCAAGACCCATTGCTTGTGATGATCTCGATATTTTAAAGTAATTATAACTAGCGCAATACTTAGTGACTTCTCTAGCAACTCCTTGTAAAATATCAGACTCAATAGTGCAAATTAAGTGGATTTCGAAATGCTTACTAAGATGTTTAATTTGATGGTATAGTCTCAGTTTATCCCCCTTCTCCAGAGGATACGGAAATCTAGAACTTAGTACGACTAATTTTTTCACGAAGCGTGGTGCTTAACATAAATCCAAAAAAGTAAAGATAAGAAATACGCTTACAGCTTAACGTGCGTATTGCGGAGATTTAATGAGCTTTTTGTAGAGATCTAAAAGTTGCTCTGCATTCTTTTTATTATCATAATACTTGATCACAAACTCACGTGCATTTTTACCTATTCGTTCCAGTACTGATTTATCATCATTACAATAATTGATCATCTCTATGAACTCTTCAGGTGTGTCAGCAATCAGTATTTCTTCTTTATGCTGGGCAGAGATTCCTTCTAATCCTAGACTGGTCGTAATCACAGTTTTTCCAAGAGCCATACCTTCTAATATCTTAACACGCATACCGCTACCAGAAAACAATGGTACCACCATAATATCAGAATTACTGATAAATGAAACTGCATCTGCCACCTCTCCATAAACCCCTACATTTTTCTCTTTGACACTCATCACTGAGTCAGGTGTATTTCTACCAGCAACCGAGAAATAGATTTCATCATGATCTTCCATGAGTTGACTCCATACATTCTTAAGGAACCACTCAAAGCCTTCATAATTTGGCATCCAATCTAAAGCACCAATAAAACAAATGTTAAGTCCTTCTTTCTTCGCTACAGATACGCCTTGCTTAATGTAATTAGTAGTATCAAGGCCTATTGGAGATGCAAGTGCACCATTCTTATATCCTAATTTCTTGAAAGTCTTGAGATCCCGCTCAGTTACAGGGATTAGGTAGTCATACGAATTAAGATGTTCTAGCTCAAAATTCTTAAGCTTGTTAGTCAGATAATTGAGGTATAACTTCTTCGGTAAGAATTCTGTATTCTTAGTTATTCGTTCCCAAATTTCAAACTCTACATTATGAGCTCTCATCGTGATAAGCCCTTTAGAATGCTTCTTTATAATCGGGACATAAGGAGCTAAGTAAAGCGTCTCTAACTGGATGATATCGTATTCTTCCTCATTGAGTAGCTCTATGAGTTTTTGCTCAAAGGCTTTATCTACATAGCGAGAGACATGATATGACTCCTTCGAAAATAAATTTTTGAAAGCGTCGACGACTTTGATAGAATTATCAAGATCTATATCGTGTATATCCTTATAATGATTGTATGCAGAGGGCAATTTAGAGAGATCTGAGAAGTGCTTAGTCGTATTCATACTTAGCAATGTGATCTCGCATCCAAGGTCTACTAATGCCTTACTGAGATAGGTCACTGCTATAGCCTCACCATCTTTAAGAGGGTAAGGAAATTTTTTACATAACTGCAGTATTCTCATTGACATCGATGTCGCTCGGGACGGTGGCAAAACTAAGATATTTTTTAAAATCTGTCCTGTCTATTTCTCTTCAAAGTCCGCTCCATAGCTTGTTCACATATATAAAAACGATATATATAAGAAATTAAGTTAGAAAAGGCCTAAAAATAATTTTTTCTCCCGTCTGTAATGATTTAATGCAGTAAAATCGCGTTAAGTTTAATGAGTTTTAAAGGTTTAGATGTTAAAGGGAAAAAATATTTATAAAGCATATGGAGATTTAAGAGTACTCTACGACTTAGATATAGAGGTCAAAAAAGCTGAAATACTGAGTATTGTCGGTAAATCAGGATCTGGCAAAAGCACTTTGCTACATATATTAGGAAGTCTAGATATCCCTGACAGTGGAAGTATCTATCTCAATGATACCGACTTCACTAAACTAACTCCTAATGAGCTAGCAGATTTTCGCAATAAACACATTGGTTTTATTTTTCAATTTCATCATTTACTACCTGAGTTTACTGCTTTAGAGAATGTATGTATCCCTGGTTTTATCAAGAAAACAGATGAACAAAAAGTAAAAGCTGATGCTAAGGAGTTATTGTCCTACTTGGGTCTCTCTGGTAGATTAACACACAAGCCCAATCAGCTTTCTGGTGGTGAGCAACAAAGAGTCGCCGTTGCAAGAGCACTGATAAATCAACCTCAAATTATTTTTGCAGATGAGCCATCAGGTAATCTAGACGAAGCTACTTCAGAAGACTTACATAAGTTATTGTTCAAACTCAAAGAAGAGATGCAACAAACATTCGTGATCGTAACTCATAATAATGAACTAGCAAGCATGAGCGATCGATGTCTGAGTTTGCAGGAAGGTAAATTAGTGGAGTTGTAGTTTATTCCTCTATCCTATTAAGACTGAAGTCGAAACCACAATTCTCTTTTTCATAGGATAAAGGAATTCCAACATATCCATCTCCATTTGAAATTGGAGAAGGTTGGGATTAGGAAAAAATCAATGTGTAACTCCCATATCAGGCTTCCTAATTATAGGTCTAGGATAATGTTTCCCAAGAATAAAATCATAGGTTATCTGCTCTGTCTCGCTTAATGTGAATGGCTCATGTACTTTATGCACTGGGAGTTTACTTAGCTCAGGGATCCAATGCATGACATAGCTTCCTTCTTGGTCATACTTTTTTGCTTGCAAAGTGGTATTGAAGTATCTATTTTCTCGTGGATCACTCCCCACACCTGCTACATAATTCCAATTACCATAATTACTACAAGGATCGTAGTCGATAAGTAAAGACTCAAAATACTCAGCTCCTATCCGCCAATTTATTTTTAGATCATTAACTAAAAAGCTTGCTACATTCTGCCTACCCCGATTAGACATAAAGCCAGTTGTGTTAAGCTCTCGCATATTAGCATCAATTAATGGAACACCAGTTCTACCCTCAGACCATAGTTTGAACAAATCCATATTGTTCTTAAGCTCTGGTCTATCTACTAATTTGGTGCCGCCCCGCTTGAAGATATTAGACCCATGCTTCTTCCCCATCAGCCTAAAAAAATCTCGCCATAACAACTCAAAAAATATCCAGTAAGTAGAATCATTTTTCTGATGAGTTTCTTCGTATTTTTTTACTTCGGAGAATATTTTTTTAGGAGATAAGCAGCCATGTGCTAGATAGACAGAGAACTTGGATGAGTAATCTTTACCAAGCATTCCATTGCGAGTGTTTTTGTAATCTGCAATAAGGTGACTTTCCCATACATAGTATTGAAGTCGTTCTAAGGCTTCTGATTCACCACCCTTAAAAATCACATTATTTAGTCGAGCAATATCACTTTCTGAGAAACCCAGATCTTCTAGTGTCGGAATCTCTTTAAGTACTATCTCTGCTGTAGTAGGTCTTAGTTCTAATAATTCACTTTCTAAAGGTTCTCGTATTGCAACAATTTTCTCTACTTCTTTTCTGAATGTACTAAACTTATCAGGTGTGTGAGTTACAGGGAAAGGTAAATCCGCAGTATAATAAAGCATTTTCCCTCTGGAATATCTTACTTCTTGACCTATTGTCCATAAGTTGTTTTCCAGTGCATCCTGTACATCTAATTCTTCTTGCGTACGCTCTCTATTGCAAAAGACATAACTAGTTTTCAGTTCGCTAGCAAGCTCAAGTAGGATCTCTTCAGGCTTACCAAATCTAATAATTAGATCAAGTCCACGCTCTTTAAGACTCTTCTTCAAATCTTTAACAGATTCAATTATAAATGATGCTCTAAATACATCAGTTTTCTTAAATCCAAACTTTGTATTGGCGTTATATAGACGCTCGTCAAAAATATAGACTGGAACGAGTTCATCAACAGATAATACTCCGTCTCTCAGCGCTTCGTTGTCATGAAGTCTAAGATCTTGTCTGAACCAAAGTAATCCTCTGTGCTTTTTCAAAAAAATAGTTTAATCTTAGAACAACCTTAAAATAAAATGGTTTTACATTTGAGCATTTGATACTTCCAAACACTAACTTACAATGATGATGGTACGAAGATTCTCGGTTTTATTTGTTGTTGTTCTTTTACTAGTACAATGTAAAGATAAAACCCTACAACATCCAGAACTTGACGGCTTGATTGATGAAGTGATGGCTATACATGATGATGTCATGCCTAAAACGGCAACCATCCACCGCCTCAAAAAGAAATTAAAGAAAAACACCAGTGAAAAAGATCAAGCATCTATCACTTCTGTGATAGAACAATTAGATCTTGCTGATGAAGGTATGATGCAGTGGATGGAAAATTGGGAAAAGCCGAAAGGCAAGACTTTTGATGAAGCCAAAGCATACCTCTTAGCTGAGAAAGACAAAATCGTTAAAGTAAAGAAAGACATTTTAAGTTCTATTGCAGTAGCAGAAGAGTTAATCCCTAAATCAGAATGAGTCGAATCATATTGTTTGTAGTAGCATCCTTATTGTTATTTACGGCCTGTAAAGAAGAATCTCGGATTCTTCCTAAGTATGGCTTTGAGGATGTGGTAGATGGAGACACCTTAAACCATAAGATTCCACCTTTTGAGTTTATAAATCAGGATAGTCAGCTTGTTAGTAATGAATCTTTATCTGATTTTATATACGTATCAGATTTCTTCTTCATACACTGCCCTACAATCTGCCCCAAGGTAAAAAAGCAGATGCTTAAAATATATGACAAATACGAAGACGAGTCGATGGTCAAGTTTGTATCACACACCATAGATCCTAAACGTGATGATGTCTCGGCATTAAAAGATTTTTCCACTAAGCTTGGTGTCGACCATGACAAGTGGTACTTCCTCACAGGAGAGAAAGATGAGATTTATGATATTGCTGACGACTATTTTAACATCGCAATTGAAGACGAAACCGCACCTGAGGGATTTGATCATAGCGGTAAAATTATACTCACAGATAAAGAAGGACACATCAGAGCATTTTGTGAAGGGACCGATCCTGAGACTATTCCACAATTTATCAAAGATGTATCGACCCTAATAGATGAGTACCGTCAGACCCCTTAGTATTTTCATATTTGTTTGTGTTGTTCTAAATTTCTCCTGTGAACAAAAGTATAACCAAGGCAAGGTGATGTACGAATTTCATTGTGCTGGCTGTCATCTCGAGGATGGTACAGGATTAGGAGAGATCTACCCTCCACTCACCAAAAGTGATTATGTGATAGAAAATATCAAAGATTTTGCATGCATCATTTCAAAAGGAATCCGTGGACCAATCACTGTAGACGGGATAGAATATAACGAAGAAATGCCAGGCAATAAAGGATTGACCCCAGTAGAAATCTCTAATATTATCAACTACATGAACCATACTTTCGATTATGGTTTAGCCCCCCAGCAACTGCATGAGACTAAAGAATATCTCAAGCGATGCGAATAAATTAGTTTACAAAATAGACTAATCACTCTTATTTACAAGTTCTTTAGTTTTAATAATTCTAATATGAAAATAGACAAGCAAAATCCTTGGCACAAGGTTGAGATTGGAGAGAATGCTCCTGATATAGTCAATGGGATAATTGAAATTCCTAAAAACACAAGAGCTAAATACGAATTGGATAAAAAATCTGGAATGTTAGTCATGGACAGAGTAATCTATTCCTCCATGTACTATCCAGCAAACTATGGATTTATACCCAAGACATATTGTGACGATAATGATCCATTAGATATTCTGGTCTTGTCGCAAATAGCAATTGTACCGATGTGTATCGTCT
This sequence comes from uncultured Saprospiraceae bacterium, assembly GCA_937929885.1. Classification (GTDB taxonomy): domain Bacteria; phylum Bacteroidota; class Bacteroidia; order Chitinophagales; family Saprospiraceae; genus CALFUQ01. Next base: position 3,634 of record CALFUQ010000082.1, on the reverse strand, counting down.
CTGCTAAGGTCATAGGTGTCATGAGGATGATCGATAATGGTGAAATGGATGATAAGATAATCGCAGTAGCAGAACATGATATGGGTGTAAATCACTTCAACGATATCTCTGGCTTACATGATCACTTCATCGATGAATTGAAAAACTTTTTTGAAGACTACAAAAAGCTTGAGAACAAGACCGTAGCAATTGAAGATTTTCAAGATGCGACAGTAGCCAAGGAAATAATAAAGCAAAGTATGGTCGATTATGACAAGTATGTACAGACACTATCATAACTTAAGTTGTCACAATTATCAATTAAGAAGTACATTCTTTTACATCAAGAGATTCTCCATTGTGTGAATTTTTATAAGCTAGTGAAATGTACTTTGCTGAAATTAATTATCAAGCTGTATTGTGTTATAACCTAGTATAAAGACGAATACCTCTTTCAATTTTCATATATTACAATTCTATATATGTAATGAAAAGGATACTCTTCACATTATTGTTTTTAACTAGTGCTACTACAATTTGGTGCCAACCAGAAAATAGCACTTGTGAAGGAGTAATTGATCTTGGAACCTTCCCATATTGTCAAGGTACTGTTTTTTCGAATGTAGGTGCTACTCCGTTTGATATCCTATTTGATAACAATCCTAGTTGTTTCATAGATGGCTCTCCCACTAATGATGTTTGGTTTGGATTTAAGACAGCAAACGAAAAAAAAGAAATAGTAATAAGTATAGAAGGATCTGGTAATAATCCCATTAAAAATATTCAGGCCGCACTTTACAGAGGTCTTTGTGAAGTCAATTCCTTAGCACTGCGGAAATGTGCAGTTACTGAAGATGGAGTAACAACACTGAGCTTTGATGCATTTGATCTTACTCCTAATGCACAGTATTATGTTAGGGTTGACAATTATGGAGGAGATGATAATGAAGGTGATTTTACTTTATGCATTGACGAGCTGCGTAATGATATCATGATCACTAATGGAAGCACAAAGCTATGTAGTGGGCGACTATTTGATTCTGGCGGTCCTACTGGCAATTATGGTGATAACGAAAATTATACTTATACCATTTGCCCTTCAGAGTTTCACAGGTGTTTAAATTTTGATCTTGCCTACTTCAATATCGAACACGAAGCGGAAGGAATAGGCGAAAAAATTATTTTCTACAATGGACCAGATACAAATAGTCCAATCATATCATCTATTGGTGCAGATCCTAATTTTGTAACAGCTCATGGTGGTGGTGGTAGCTGCTATAAAGTGCAAGCTAATGATTGCCTTACCATCCAGTTTATTAGTGATGGCTCATTTAATCTTGAAGGTTTTGAAGGTAGTTGGGAGTGTTCGATTCAGGCATGTGAACCTGACAAACAAATAAAAATAAGTGGTGATTTAACATCGAAAGAAATAGAAGACGCAATAACCACTCCTCTATCCAAAGTAAGAATCGATACGATCATCTGCAATAGCAATGCATATGGTACATTCAATGGAGGAGACGATACGGATCTTGGTCTTAACCGAGGTTTACTATTAACTACTGGGTCACCATTCTCAGCAATAGGCCCTAACAATGATGACAATGTCACAACCATAAATGAAGCGTTTGGTGATAATGATTTAGACATCCTCTCGCAGCTTAATGGAGAAGGTTCTACATCCAACGACGCTTGCATAATAGAGATGGAAGTAGAAGTATTTTCTAATGAACTTACCTTTGAGTATATCTTCGCTTCTGATGAATATCCTGAATTTGTAGGAGAATCATTTAATGACATCTTCGCTCTTTTAATATCTGGGCCTGGTATCGATGGTATACCTGAGATAGGCAATCAGCAAAATCTTGCTACCCTCCCAAATGGTGAGTTTGTACAGATCAATAGCGTCAACCATCTAACTAACTGGGAGTACTACAGAAACAATGCTTATGGCCAATCTATCGAGTACGACGGCATGACTTCTGGTTTTCAAGGAACTAAAAAAAGCCTAACAGCTAGTGCTGAAGTAATCCCCTGCAATACCTATAGACTAAAATTGGCAATTGCAGATAGAGGTGATTTTGCATTTGACTCGGGAGTATTTATCGCAGAGATATCTTCTGGAGTACCTACTCTTGGAGTTGACATTGCTCGGAATACAGATTACCTAATTGAGCGCTGCTCGGGCAATCAAGATAAAATAACAATAGAGTTAAATAGAGCACTTTCTAATGAAGCCAGATTTATCACCTCTATAAGTGGCACCGCTACTAGAAATACAGATTATCAATTTGATTTACCAGAAGAAATCGTATTTGCTCCAGGAGAGACTACAAAGACTTTCAACATTATACCTATCTCTGACGAACTAAATGAAGGCACTGAAACTATAATCATAAAATTGATCAATGAGACGGAGTGCGGAACTGTAGATCTTACAGAAGTAACCGTGGAGTTAAGGGACGAGGTAGATGTCAACATAGGGTTTGATCAAGATACCATCCAGACTTGCGCTGGAGGACAACTAGAATTATCTGCAAACGGTGCATTAGAATATTTTTGGTCTTCAGACAATCTACTGAGTGATCCTTTTTCTTTGTCACCCACTATTACTCTACAAGAAGAAGGCTGGGTGTATGTTACTGGGACTTTGGGTAGTGATATATTTGAAGAGTGCAAAGCTCAAGATTCTGTATACTTTGAGCTAGTAGACCCATCAGTGGAAATAGAAAGCATAGATAAACTCAACTATTGTCAAGGGGAAACTATAAACTTAAACATAACAACCAATGTAAATTCTCCTACCCTATCTTGGAGAACAACAGCTGGTGAGTTAACTAAACAAGAAGATGGATATATACTCGACATCTCAACACCTGGCGAAGATCAATTAATAGTAGTAGATCAAACTATCGCTGGCTGTGTGTCATCGGATTCGCTATTGATTAATGTGGATGAATACTTCTTTCCTAATTTCAATTTTTTGGATACTACTGTTTGCCAATCCACTGAGCTTGAGGTTGTGCCTTTTGTAATTCCTACATCTACTTTTTACGAATGGTATCCTACAACCTCTTTAAGTGATATCGAAATAGCTAATCCTATAATCACTCCTGAAGAAACCGAGTCTTTCACACTCACGGCAATAAGCGAAAACGGGTACTGTCAACAAGAAGCTTCTGTCTCTGTAACTGTCATAGAGAATAATATCAAAATCCAAGCTGCAGATACCGTCAGACTCTGTGCTGGTGATATGATAGACTTTAACGCTGTAGCAAACGGCGCAGGAGAAGACACTATTATTTCTTGGTTCTTTGATCAAGCCCCTACTGGGAATACTGGTCTAGACTATGTTAATTTTCAAAATCCTAATGCTGGTTACCTATCTGCTTTTCTAGGATCTGGTGAATGTATTAGCAGTGATAGTATTTATGTACAGACCAATGATTTACCAGACTTAGCTATCAGGACCATTCCAGGTAACAATTCATTTTGTGAAGGAGAAGTTGTCACTTTGCTTTCAGAGGATTTTACCAATAGCTTCTACCCCGATATCACTTTCGAATGGTTAGATATCCCAGATAAATACGAAAACCTTAATCTCGCTATTAGGACGAACGAAAGCAGATACTATGTGCGACAGACTACAAATGGT
>CALFUQ010000081.1 GCA_937929885.1 uncultured Saprospiraceae bacterium | reverse complement strand
AATTCCTAAAGATAAGATCGGAGAATACTTCGACACCTTGATTGCCAAGAAGCTAGAAATAAATTGGGAGCTTAAGTTTAATGAGCGTAAGCCGAGAATAGCCTTATTTGTTTCTAAGTATGCCCACTGCTTCCTAGATATTTTATCGAGGTACGAATCTGGAGAATGGAAAGTTGAAATCCCTCTTATCATCAGTAACCATGAGAAGTTTAATTATGTAGCTGATAGATATGATATACCTTATCACTATATGCCGATTACAAAGGCCACTAAGCAAGAGCAAGAACGTAAGCAAATAGAACTACTTAAGGAAAGTAATGTCGACCTAATAATTTTAGCTAGGTATATGCAGATTTTGTCCAGCACAATGATAGATGAGTATCCAAATCAGATCATTAATATACACCACTCTAGCTTACCAGCATTCGCAGGAGCTAATCCATATAAAGCTGCCTATACTAGAGGTGTGAAGTTTATGGGAGCAACAGCGCACTATGCAACTGCAGATCTAGACGAAGGGCCTATCATAGCACAAGATGTAATACACATTTCTCATCGAGACTCTATCTCTGAGCTAAAGCGTAAGGGTAAAGATATCGAGAAGGTTGTACTCGCAAAAGCAGTATGGTCTCATATCACCTCCAACGTACTTACTTATAAGAATAAGACGGTTGTGTTTGATGCATAATCTTTTGGTATTCTTTAAGTGCGATTTCTAGACAATCCATTGCTTGCTCTAGTTTTTCTTCATTAAGGATAAATGCAATTCTTACCTGCTTCTTACCTAACTCTTGATTAGAGTAAAACCCATCAGCTGGTGCGAACATCACTGTCTTTCCTTCATGCCTAAAGTCTGTTAACATCCATTTACAAAACTTAGTAGCATCGTCGATTGGCAACTCCGCCATATTGTAAAATGCGGCTGAAGGATAATAACACTTTACACCTTCAATTTTAGATAATCGATTATAGAGCACTTTTCTTCGCTTGTTATATTCTTCTTTGGCCTCGTTGATATATGGTCTGTAATCGGTATAGCATGCTTCCGCCATGATCTGTCCCAGCGCTGGAGGACATAGTCTAAGTTGAGCATATTTATCTATGACAGTTCTAAGTTGCTCGCTCTTTGTTATCAAGTACCCTACTCTGGCCCCACAAGAACTAAACACTTTAGAAATAGAATCTATGACAATTACATTTTCGCTGATCTCATCAAATTGTAGCACAGAAGTAAACTCACTATCATAGCAAAATTCTCTATACACCTCGTCTACGATTAGATACAAATCATTTTTCTTCACTACTTCTACCAGTGCATCTAGCTCCTCCCTAGTATACAATTGCCCAGTAGGGTTTCCTGGATTACAGAGAAAGATTGCTTTAGTATTTTCATTGATTAGGCTACTAAAACGCTCTGGTGCGGGCAGTGCAAATTGCTTATCAAACTCAGATGTGATCGGTATAATATTTACTTGACTTATCTGTGCATATCCTAAGTAGTTAGCATAGAAAGGCTCTGGGATGATAATCTCGTCTCCTGGATCAAAACAAGAAAACAAGGCAAACTGTATTGCTTCTGATGCACCAGTAGTTACATACACTTGCTCTGGTGTGATCGATATATTAATCTCATTATAGTACTCGGCTACCTTTTTTCTAAGACTCGGAATTCCAGCAGATGGACCATACTTAATAATATCTTCCTCTAAATTTTTTATTCTGTTAAGTGCTGTTGTTGGTGTGAGGATATCTGGTTGGCCGATATTTAGGTGCAGAATCTCTACTCCATCCGCCTTGGCTTGATCAGCGAAGGGTACTAAACTTCTAATCGGTGATTGTGTCTGGAGCTGTCCTCTTTCCGATACTTTAGGCATTCGTATATTTTTTGCATAAAAAAAGCTCCACTTAAATCAGTAGAGCTTTTCATAAATATATTTTTTATAAAACGCTCTATCCTCCCAATGCGGCCGCTCCTCCTACGATCTCTGATAACTCTTTAGTAATGGCTTCTTGTCGAGCTTTATTATAACTAATCTTCAATTCTTTAACTAGGTCTTCTGCATTCTCTGTCGCCTTGTCCATAGCTGTCATCCTCGCTCCATGCTCTGACGCATGTGTGTCAAGTACAAATTTCTGAAAAGTTGTCTGTAGTATACTTGGCACTAAATGCTCTAGCAACTGTTCTTTACCTGGCTCAAAAATATAATCAGCTTTTAATTTACTCTCATCTTTAGCTTCACCAACTATCTTCTCCACAGGTAAAAACTGCACAACCTCAGGAAACTGCATCGCCGCATTTCTGAATCTTCCATAGGAGACATCAACTGCGTCATAAGCACCCTCCTCAAATTTATCCATCACATATTGTGCAACCTTTGACACATTATCAAAACTTAAATCAGCATATAAATCTCCAAACTCATTTACGATGTTACACTTACTATATCTCTTGCGGAAAAAATCAAAACCTTTCTTTCCTACACAGATAATAGACAAATTCTCACTGTTATTAAGATGAGCATATTTCTCTTCTATCCTTGCTACTGCTCCTTTGATCACATTGGTGTTAAAAGCTCCACATAATCCTCTGTTAGAAGTCACTACTATAATTGCCGCTCTATTAACTTCTCTTGTAGTCCCAAAACTTGTATTAACATCTCCTTCTAGATTTGACAAAATGTTTTTAAGCATTTTGTTTAACCTGTCAGCGTATGGACGCATCTGTACGATAGCATCTTGTGCTCTTCTAAGCTTTGCTGCAGAAACCATTTTCATAGCTTTTGTAATCTGCTGCGTAGACTTTATAGATTTGATTCTATCTCTTACTTCTTTTAACTGTCCAGAC
>CALFUQ010000080.1 GCA_937929885.1 uncultured Saprospiraceae bacterium | reverse complement strand
TATGTGCAGCGGTCTCTCCACGAAATGCCAAAGCAGGGATCAAAGAAACCATGGAAGCTTTATCAGAATTACATACTTGATATCTTCAACTTTAGGTATAGCTCATTTAAGGATGATGTATTGAAGTTTTCTTGATTAACAACTAAAGAACCGTTCAAAGGCTCGATACACTGCTAAATGCAAGATATTACCATGGTTCATATCTTCTAGATAATCAAAGTGTATTCTTAGTTCATCTTCATTTATGGCTTTAAGTTTTTCATTTAGCTGTTTTGCTACTGATTCCATCTCTTTGCCTTCCTTGCCTACAGCTAGGTAAACCGTTTTTTGTGCTTCAAGAGGAGACATTACCATACTAGATAATAGTGATTGGTCATCCCACCAAAGGCTAGGAGAGACGATAATATAATTAGTAAATAAGCTAGGCCTTTTATAAAGAATTTCTACAGATAGTAAACCCCCAAGTGACTGGCCTATGATAGTCCTATTGTTGTTAGCAGGGTAGTTATCACTTATAAATGGTTGTAATTCCTTTTCTATAAAATTGATAAAGTTTTCTGATCCTCCAGATGTAGGTAGATCAGTATTATCTTTTTCATTTTTAGATGGATAAGTGAAGTCTCGTTTACGATCTACATTTGCAATTCCCACAATAATAGTAGGCTCTAATATTTGTGCCCAAGGGAAATTAGCGAATTGCGCCAGTCCAGCAATATGTATGAAATCTTCATCCTTGCTGCCATCAAGGAGGTAAATGGTATTATACTTTTTAAGTGGATCAACGCCATAATCAGCAGGTAGATAAATGTTAAGCGTTCTTTCTTCGTCCAACACATCAGAGTGAAAGCTTACCGTTTCTCCTAATACTAAATCTTCTTTAGTGATTTTATATTTTGAGCTTTTCTCAGTAGTATAAGCACTGTCGACTTGCTGGCAACTAATACCGAATACTAAAAAAGAAATAAGCAATAGTGGAAACCTAAAGATTACCAACCCTTACGTTTCTTAAGCTCTGTGATATGTGCAAGGTGATGTTCTCCATGCCACGCATATACACCTACCCATTTGTTCAGTGGATTTCTCTTACCTGTTTCTGGGTGTTTAAATGCTTTGTCATAATCTTCCATTGACATACTTTTAAGTAACTCAGCCCAGCGTGCATGATGAGCATCTAGCAACTTCATAGTGGTGTCAATATTAAAAGATGCAACCTCATTAGTCTTCACCCACAGCTTTTCATCGTAAGCTTTGATGGTAGGGGTTTCTTCAGTAAGTGACCATTTAAATCTGATATATGCATTCATATGAGAATCAGGGATGTGATTAAGCAATTGCCTTACGGTCCATCCACCTTCTCTATATCTAGTATCTAATTGCTCAGCTGTCATTCCCTCTATTGCCGATTTTAACTTAGCTGGCAGTGCTTCGATTCTTGCGATGCATTCATCTTTGTATGCTTCTGTAAAAGTTTCAGGAGCTTCGTATCTTCCTATTGGATACTTAAGTGTTTCTATATCTACTTCCATTTTATGCTTTTAATTTTACTTTCTTTTTAAGTGGTTTTAGTCTGAGCTTATCTTCATGAAATATACGTGGTAAACTTGGCCAGTGAACACCTTCTCCATAAAGGTACATAGTCGCAGTCACAGCACCTAAAACAGGAGCTACAATTGCACCTATAATCGGAACCTTAAACAATAAGACTGCGATCATTCCTACACCTATAACAGCGCCAAGTCTTTGATTTACTAAGGAAGTGCTTTCTTTTAAGTTAAATCCATATTGCTCATTATAATTATCAAAGAACGCATATCCTATAAAATAAGAATGAACAAAGAACATTGGAATAAATAGGAAAAATTTTAATCCAACTACTGAGAGCAATGCTCCAATTATTGCTGCAGCTATGGTCTCAAGTATAAATGATCTGAATGCCACCGCTATCATTCGCTTTTCTGCTGCTACAAAATCTTGAAACACTGGTATTTTCTTTTGTCCATTTAGGATATTAATTGTTTTTACAGAGCAGTGAAATATTAATATTTCTACAGCAATAAGAATGAGGTATTTTATACCTCCTTCTAAGAATACTAATTCTTTAACATCGCCGAGCATTGTAGAAGTGTTAGCAATTATGTTACCTCCCTCATTATAAATATGTTCTATCCAATCAATTATAATTGAAAAAAAGTGAAGCGAAAATAGGATCCCAATAAGCAACAAAGCCTTAGAAGCCCAGCCATAGTCAAGGAAGCCTCTCCATATCTTATGAAACTTGATAAACCGGTAAGCATCGTCATGCAAAAACAATGCGTCTTGAAACTTATCTAATTCTTCTCCTAGGTCTATGTCTTTGGGTAGATTCATTAAAGTCTATATTCTCAGTTGTTAAGCTAATAAATTATTTTTCTATCCTGAAAGGATTACTTATGAACTTCATCTAAAATTTGTTTTAAAGAGTTTGCTTATTGGTTGTCAAACAACCATAGATTTAGGTTTAACAACTTCTCAGCATATTGTTTTCCAAAATTCGTGATTTTATATTCTACTCGTGGAGGTACTTCGGCATATATTTTCCTCTCAACGATGTTTGCGCTTTCAAGTTTTTTAAGTGTAACTGAAAGCATCCGAGATGATATGCCTGGTATCATTTTCTTGAGCTCATTAAATCGTATGACATCTCTATATCCAAGATTGTAAATACAAAATAATGACCATTTATCTACAGTAGGAGCAAGTATATCTTTAATCGGGCATTCTCCTTTCTCGTGCAGACAATGCTTAGATACTTTGTAAAATTTTTCAATATTTTTTTTAAGCTTAAGTTCTTGTTTTTCAGTAAAGGTTACGCTCATGTTACTTGCTTATGGATTGATTAGTTCTTGTGTTAAGATTAAATGATATCTACATTTAAGTAAATTAACTATACTAAGTTACTTATAATAACCTAAATATGAAAAAGAAGGAACTTGCACAACTACTGACAAATAACTTAACAGAGCTACATGATTGGGTAAGGATTCATGATGATAGTCAGTTTGAGATATCGAAGAGACAAGGAAAGTGGAACACAGGTCAGCATATAGATCATTTGATTAGATCAATGGCTCCGCTTAACAAGATTTATAAACTACCTAAGTTATTGCTACGATATAAGTTTGGAATCAATAACAGAGCAGAGCGCAGTTTTGATGATACGTATAAAAGATATCTAAACAAAATTCAAAATGATGGTGCAAAAACAATGGGCAGATTTATTCCTTCAAATATTAGGAATGCAGATAAATCTCAAAAGTTAAGTGAGTTTAAATGTCAGGGAAAGAAGTTCGTGGCCAATATAAGTAAGCAGTCTGAGAAGAATCTAAGTAAATATATAATCCCTCATCCGATCTTAGGTTATCTAACTTTGCGAGAGTTTGGGTATTTCACAGCTATACATACTAGTCATCATCTTGATACATTAAAAAAGTACCATTGATTATTTAAGTGTAACTAGGATTACACCATTTGCTCCTCTCACTCCATAAAATGAAGTGGAGGCAGCATCCTTTAGCACACTTATGGATCGTACTGTAACTGGGTCTATAAAATCTATGTTATCAAAGCCTTGTCCCATCGGTAGATTATCTACAACAAAAAGTGGCTCTTGACTTCCGTTTAGAGTCTTGCTTCCTCTGATTCGTATGGATAAATCACTTCCATCTCCTTGCACAACTACTCCAGAAGCTTTTTGCAATAGTTCTTTCCATGTAATTGAAGTTGATTGAGCATTATTCATATCAATTTGACTTATAGCGGTAGTTCTCTGATTTACATCCACAGTTCCATTACCAATATTGACTTGTGGTTTCCCGATGACAGTTGGTGCGTTTGAGGTGCTGCAAGAAATTGCGGTACACATAACAACAAGAAATAGGTAATTACAAGGTTTCATTTATACAATTTTACACAGATTAGTTATTACTTATAATTGACTTCGATTAATACAATGTATCTAGAAGTCAATTAATTAAACGTTATGGTACTTTTCTCCCTTGATGATTGTGAAAGCTCTGTAAAGCTGCTCTAGAAAAACTACTCTAATTATTTGATGAGAAAAGGTCATGTCAGATAATGATAGTTTCATATCTGCTCTAGCATACAGTTGTGAATCAAAACCGTATGCTCCTCCTATTAAGAAAATGATGTCTTTTGAAAATGAAGCCATTTGCTTTTCTAGTATTTTAGAAAATTTTACCGAGTCGTACTTTTTTCCTTTTTCATCAAGTAGGATGAGGAATGCACTTTTAGGAATTTTATCTAATAAGAACTCAGCTTCTATTTTTTTATGCTTTGCTGGTTCATCATTCTTGCCTACTTTGATTTTACTATATTCTTGGATCTCAAATTTGGTATAATGACCTAGTTTTTTTCTATAGAAGTCAATTCCATCTTTTATAAAAGCTTGTTTGTTTTTTCCAAGATACCAGAGTGATACTTTCATTTAAGCGCATCCATAATTAGCCCAAGTGCAGTATTACTTTTGCTAGGTTCGCACCATCTCAGGACAATCACTAAATCATGATCAGGTTCTACCATGATATAGTTGCCACCAAATCCTGCAGCATAAAATCCATTTTCAGATAAGTTACTCATTCTGTTTTCTGCACCATTCTTATTAAGCCACCACATATAACCATAAGAGCTGTTAGCAGGAGATGACGATGTAGCTGCTGCAATCCATTCCTTACTTATCAGTTGTTTGCCCTTCCAATTGCCCTCATTTAGAAATAGCAAACCAAATCTTGCATGATCCTCTGCACTGATAAATATACCTCCACCGGAGTGTCCACCGCCACTTACCGACTGCATCTTGATACCATCTACATTTGTCCATGAGTTATCGTAACCAAACCATCGCCAAGTGGGAGAGGCACCGATAGGATCCATGATGTTTTCTTTTAAAACTTGAGGAAGTGGCTTACGCCAAACTTGTAGCAAGGAATAAGCTAGTAAATTGACCCTTACATCATTGTACTCCATGACTGTGTTAGGGGCCACAAATTTTCTCATCCTCCAGTCATCTATATCTCCTTCTCTAGGTGGTCGATCATTCCAATCATAGCCGCCCCATAATTGTCCTGACCAATCAGAAGATTGATTAAGCAAGTGCTCCCAATTAATCTGAGAATTATGCCTCCCATCAAATTTGCCGTCCCACACATATTCTACTACTTTATCATCTACAGATCTAATTAAACCCTTGTCCACAGCAAGCCCTGCAATGGTAGAGAGATAACTCTTAGTAACACTGAAGGTCATGTCTACTCTCTTAGTGTCTCCCCATTTTGCGATGACATAACCATTTTTGATAACCATGCCAGCAGGACCACCTCTCCGTTTAGTAGGACCTAGTATTTTATGGTATGGTTCGCGCTCAAATCCTTTGAGGATAGCTTGTCTTAGATCTATTGGACCACTATATTCAAAACTAATTATGGAGTCTATGGCTTGATTAATTAACGCATCATTTATCCCTAGAGAGGTGGGAGTCCTTTCTTCCCAAGTATTTCTGTCTGGAAAATAAGTATCTGATTGACTCAATAAATAAGTGGTCAATAAAAGTAGGATAGAGGTGAATACCAATCTCATTTGCATAAATATTTTCTGAAAGATAAGATAAACTACAAGTTGAGCCAATAGGTGATTTTAGCAACTAAAGCCCTATTCCGACTACCGAAATCTTGCCATGGTTCGGTAAGGTAATTATCCGTGTAAACTATGAAAAAATCTGATGCAGGTGCAAATCTCCACTGGAACCGAGTATTGATATTTAAATTATCTAATTG
>CALFUQ010000079.1 GCA_937929885.1 uncultured Saprospiraceae bacterium | reverse complement strand
ACAATTATGGTGGTCGGTGATGGAGCAGCGAGTATCTCTAAGACTTGTGGAGGATGGACTAGATCATGGCAAGGTACAGGCCACACTAACGATGAGTTTCCTAATAGCCAGTCTATTCTTGATGGTATCAAAGAAGCGGTTGATGAAGCAGGAGGGAAATTAATTTTTTCTGCTGATGGTAATACTAATCAATTTGCAGATGTAGTAATTGCAATTTATGGAGAAGACCCTTATGCTGAATTCCAAGGAGATGTAGAAAATTTAGACTTTGAGCCAAATGGTTTTGATGTGAATAAATTGGAAGCATTTCGTAGTAAAGACATTCCAGTAGTGTCAGTTTTCTTATCAGGACGTCCGATGTGGACCAATCCAGAGATAAATAAGTCTGATGCATTTATCGCTGCGTTTTTACCTGGTAGTGAAGGAGGAGGTGTGTCTGATCTGTTGTTTCAGAGAGAGCCATCTTTTGATTTTAAAGGGAGTTTATCCTTTTCTTGGCCAGCGAGCGCAGTAGTGTCAGATGACACGGAGACCTTGTTTAAGTTAGGCTATGGTCTTAATTATAAAAGCTCTAATACGGTAGATAAATTATCAGAAGAGTCAGGATTAGAAAATGCGGGTGTAGCATCTACAGGAGAATTTTATAGTAAAGGAGCAGGCGTTGCACCATGGGGTTTATGGTTGAGTTCTGGGGATCTGATTAAGCAAATCGCTAGCTATCCTACGTCAGTAGGAGGATTGATTATAAATAAAATAGATCATGAGGCACAAGAAGATGCACTGAGAATAAAGTGGACTAAAGCAGACTATGATCAAATGAGAATTAGTACGGCTTCACCAAGCGATATGTCTCGCCAGGCAAATGGTGCTATGGAACTTACTTTCGCAGCAAAATCATTCACTGCCAATGGCACAACAGTCAAGATTGGTATGTGCGGAGAAGGGTCACTTTGTGATAAAACCGTCGATATAAAAATTGGAGACGGTGATTGGAAAGAATACCGAATCAGTTTAAGTTGCTTTGGCGATCTAGGTGTCGACATGACTAAAGTCAGTACGGCACTCATGATTACAGCTGGCGATGGCGCAGATATAGGATTAGGCAATGTTCGCCTAGAATCTGATCTAGATGCTAAGCCTGGCTGCGATGGCAACTAGTCAAGATTAGGTTTACTCAGTTGATAATGTTAAATCTATATTTCAGAATAATCGAAAGATTAGATTTTAGGTTAAGTCTGTATAGTTAATAATCTATTTATGAAAAAGATTTTGATTTTGATGTCGCTATTCTTAGCGATGAATATATTTCTTATTTCGTGTGGCGGTGATGGTACCTCTTGTGACGAATCTAAATGGTACCAAGATGCAGACGGCGATGGACTGGGGAATCCAGATGTGAGTATTGACGCCTGTGAACAACCGCAAGGATATGTAGACAACAACTCTGATGATAATGATGATGACCTGGTAGTCGGTGTAGATCCAGCAAATTTTGCAGCAGCAAATTCCTCTACTACAGTTACTCTGGTAACATGTACGCTTTCTGATGGGACAGAGTCAGAGTGTTATGAAATTATAACTAACAGTATTCCGACTGATCACGAGATGGGACCATGGTGTCCAACAAGCATCAAAGATGATGCATCTGCTGGAGGTATCTGGTTAGAAGGAGGTCAAGTTTATAATGTAGATGGAGCGTTTATTGAAAACTTGGCAAACTTTTATGATGATGAGACATGGCAGATGTATGATGCTAATAGAGATGTATTCGTGACATTAACAGAGGAGGAATGTGCTAATGCTGCTGACCCAAATTTAAACGCCGAATTCGAAAACTTCTGCATAGAGTGCTTACCAGCTTACATCTCTAACATAAGCAATAAATGGACTATTCCAGCTAGACCTGTATGGCAAGAGGTAGCTGTAGATTTTTCACAAGGAGCATCTATACCGTCGACAAGAGGAGTAGCTTTAAATGGCGTAGAATTTTCTGCACCTGACCCTACAGATGATATGCTATCAGCATATACACTTGCACCACTCGATGATGCAGGAGGACACATTAATGCAAATCAAGGATATCATTATCATGCAGCTACAGGAGTAAGTTTTTCTATTGTACAGAATGACAATCACTCAAATTTAATCGGCTACGCAATGGATGGTTACGCAATTTATGAAAGATTAGATGCGAGCGGAAATGAGCCAACGGACCTAGATGAATGTAGAGGCCATACTGATGAGGTCAGGGGGTACCACTACCATGTAGATGCTCCAGGTCAAAATAATTTTATCAATTGCCTGCACGGTGCATATGCAAACTAAGAATAAGCGAAGAATTTAATTCCTTAAAGTGACGTCTTAAGACAAGCTATGAAAGATTACTACTCGCTTTTAGGAATAAAGCCTGACGCTACTAAAGCTGAGATTAAGAAAAACTATCGAGTACTCGCTACTAAGTTTCACCCTGACAAGAACACAGATCATGATGCTGCATCTAAGTTTATAGCCATCACTGAAGCTTACGATATTCTAAGTAATAAGAAAGGCAGAATTAAGTATGACCAGATGAGATGGGAAATGCTTAAGCGGAAGCAGGACTCACAGGATTCATTTATAGTCGTAGAGCCACCCCGAGAAAGTCAACGTACGCGCCGCAACAAAGCCCAGCAAAAAAGAAGTGTGAGATATCATCAAGCTACTTCTCAAATGGGAAAGCTATGGAAGATTATAATAGAAAGCTTTATCATCACAGGTAGATACCTGACCCACTTACTTGGTATAATAATATTCTCAGTCATTTTAAAATCAGCTGTTGGTCAGCTCGCTGAGGTGTTTGATCAAGGCATTGGAAGGGGATTAGGAATCTGCGTTTTTGTAGTTGCGCTTGTATATGTCCTATTCAAAATTTCAATAAATATTTTTCAAGAATTTAAGTTAGACGTAGAGGCTTTTACCGTTTTTTATAGGCAACCAAGGAGAACACTCGGGCTCCTTTCTGGATTCTTATTTTTTTGTTTTTTGGTCCTGCTTGGGTATATTTTGAAAGCGTATTGATCAAGCCATGCACATTAACATTTCTATGGGCCGCCCAATCCTACTAGTTTTGACTTATTTAGTAAAGCTTTGCATCCAGAAGTTCAAGTAAACAACTAATATTGGTTAAGGTGTTTGTTTTGAATTCAGTTCAATGTCTTAACTTAATAGTTCATGAAGAAGTGTTTCAAATTTTTGTTCGTTTTATTACTGGGAACGTTAGTGGCTTGTTCTCCAAACATCCCGCAAGATATCAGCGCAGAAATAGAAAAACTTACTGAGCATTTAGACTTCAATATAGATGTAAAGCCTATTCTTTCTGATAAGTGCTTCGCCTGTCATGGCCCTGACCAAAATAAATTGGAAGCTAATTTAAGGCTTGACATAGAATCTTCAGCAAAGAGCAATGGTGCAATTGTAGAGGGGAGTTTAAGAAGAAGTGAATCTTTTCACAGAAT
>CALFUQ010000078.1 GCA_937929885.1 uncultured Saprospiraceae bacterium | reverse complement strand
GGTCAGTGGTTCTCCATTGAGATGGTCAGCTAGCATAACATTATCCTTTAAAAGATCTTCTAGAAACATCGCAGTCTTATAACCATCTTGTGCATGTAATACCACAAACATCAATTTGCCAGGATCATTAAATCTAGGCTTAACAATTGCATCAAAAAAATCATTGAATTTTATCCCATTCCAGACTTGTCCTGATTTACTCCAAGTTGTTACGCAATGAAAGTCTGACGTTTGTTCTACCCTAGGAAACTCAGCTATTGCTTTTGACAAATCGACATCCTCAATCTCATCCCCTCCAAGAGTTACTTTAAAATCTTCGATGTCAGTAGGGAATCTATTAGCATATTGTGAGAGTCCAAAGCGCGGAAAAATATCTAACTCGAATTGTCCTGGAGGAAGCGTGTTACTCATATTCTATACTTTATCATTAAACAAAAGTCTTTGGATTTTAGTTGCTCTTTCCTATCTAGAATATTTCGTCTTAATAAAAACACATGCTTGTAATACCTTGCTAATAGTTTCTTCAATTATATAAACATCAATTGTTAAAATTTTATTGACTTTTAGGTGCTTTGCATTATTCAATGGTCATCTAGATAAGTAATACGATTAGTATAAACGTAATATTTTTGAATCGAACATAACTTGTAATTACTAAGTAAGCGTTAGTGAAGTTTCCTTGGTGAAATAATAATGTTTGGAAATTGTTTTGGAGGGAGGTCCTTATTGGGGTCTTCCTTTTTTTGTTTTGAACTTTGACACTAGTGATCTGTATATGAAGCGTCTTGTTAGACTTGCTTTTTATCACGATTATTCTCAAAAACGCGACCAAACGCACTTGGTGGTTCTTCTTTTATGCAGGCACTTACATACCTGCCTATTGATGTGTCATCCCTATCGGGATTTATTAACTAGTCTTTAAAATATTTTATACTTTTTCTGTTACTCCCTCTCAAGTTTGGATGGAGCTGAGGTTAAGCGGTTAACCCATATACTCCCAACCTGACTCATACTTACCATGCTTCTCTACATGCTCCACGAGGTCAAGAAACATCTTTTCAGAAGATAACGTAGAGCAATCTCCTACTATGACTAGTTTCATTTTTGCTCTAGTCATTGCGACATTTAATCGCCTAAAATCTTTAAGGAATCCTATCTCTCCTATTTCGTTAGACCTAACTAGTGAGATGTAGATTATATCTTTCTCCTGACCTTGAAATCCATCTATGGAATCTACTGCTATATCTAAGGATTGAAGCTCAGGCGTTTCTTCTTTTGTATTTCTTACAAATCTTACTTGTGCTGCATACGCGCAGATTATACCTATACTTTTTCCTTCATAAAGTCTTAAGTTCTGTAAGATATGCTCTCTAATAGTATAGTACTCTCCAGGATTTAATTTACTGAAAGAATCTTCTTTTTGCTCTTCATTAAATCCGCATCCACTCGTATCAATGAAAACTAGTGGAATATCTTCCTCAGATAATTTTCTATCTGCTACAGAAGGGTTGGATTTTAATTCGCCATCATAAAATTTAATGTTAGAAAAGCTTAATATGTCATTATGCATCCTGTACTGCTCTTTTAGCAAGTAACTGTGGCTCAAGCAGTTTGACATCCTATCAAGTATAGTTTCCGACAAACCTAAGTCTTCCGCTTCAGAGCTTTTGACTGTAGGGGGTAATTGCATGTGATCCCCAGCTAGAATTACTCGCTCCCCTTTAAGCATAGCGACCCAGCACTCAGGCTCTAAGGCTTGAGATGCTTCGTCTATGATCACCGTTTTAAATTTTAAGCCTTTAAGTGATTTTGATTCTGCGCTGATAAGTGTAGTTGCTACTACTTGTGCATCCTTTATAATGCCATTCATCAATTTATCCTCTAGATCTCTTGCCCACTTTCTCAGCGCTTTAGACTCTTGAAACATCTCGCGACGTTCGTTTTTCTGTCGCTGCCCGAACTTACGTTTGTACTTACCTGCAATTTTCTTCGCATTCTCAGCTTCTATTTTTACAGATTTGATATGTTGCCAGTCTGGATGGTTACGAGCTTTTTCTTTTAAGGTGAGGTCGGCAATGTTGTCCCCTATTCTTGTAACATTACCTATTCGCAATACATTCAAACCTGCTTCATGTAAAAGCTTAGCTAGAAGATCGACGGCATTATTACTAGGAGCACAGACCAAAATTCTCTTTTCGACTTTTGCTAATTTCTGAATTAAGCCAACTATTGTTGTTGTCTTACCCGTCCCAGGAGGACCGTGGATAATTGACATCCTAGGAGCAATTGCACATCCATTGATAGCAGCCATTTGAGAAGGATTAAACTTAGGCGAGGTATAATTATTCTTATCTTCTAAATCTATAATTCCTTCAAAATCTGATTTATTTTGAATTGCCTTTCTAAACTCTTTGTGGATGGGTTCTTCTACCTTCATGACATACTTAAGCGTGTCAAGCATAACTCGATAAGGTCGCTCGTCATAAATTAATTCGACTCCTAGTCTACCTTTTGTTAGGATATCTTCCTTGAGTAAATAATCAGCATGCAAAATAATACGTAGGCGATTTCTTCGCACATATGATATAGTCCCTTTAAACGTACTAGTCTCTTCTCCTTCAATCACAAGATTGGCCCCTACACCTACTTTGATCTTGTGGTGGCCATCTAGATTTTTGGTCCTTTCTAATTCTAATTCGATAAGTTCTCCAACAGTGTAGTGCTTCCTATTGATTACTAAGGGATACCACATGATCCCCGATTCTACCTTCTCAGCTTTAGATTTTTGCTTAGATAAGTTTTGAAAATAAAGCTGCTCTTGCTTACGCTCCGCCTCGACAGCTTTCAACAACAATTCGTATCTATCACTCATAGTCTAGCTAGCGTCAAACTAAATACTTATTAAAAAAAATGAAGAAAAAATTAGTTAGAAGAGTCTGTACTGTATAATGCTTTACCTGCTTCGTAATACTTATCTCCTTCATTCCAAAATGGCTTTTCAGGGTCATCAGCAATCAGTCGACCAGCTAAAACAAATGCCTTGCAATACTTAGTCACATAATCAAGATCAACACTCTCTATATCATCTCCTGCTTGGTGATAGTACTTCTTAATCTCTTCGTCAAATGCTCTGAATCCTAAACTGAAAGTTGGGGCGGGCACTCCCTTCTTTGCAAAGTTTACATTATCAGATCGATCAAATAACCCTTGTTCCTTAGCAGGGTCTTCTATAGCATCTAAGCCGAAAGCGTTGCAAGCGACCTGCATGTGTGGTTCCACCGTAGTCCTAGTCAATCCTATTACAGTAACTATGCTTGTGTCATTGTACCCGCCATTATCGATATTAAAGCAGTAAGCGATCTTATCTAGTGGCACTGGGCTATGATCTACAAAGTAAGCACTGCCGAGTAGCCCTTTCTCCTCTCCTGTCCACAGGATGAAAAGTGATGAACGCTTAGTGGGATTAGCAGCAATATTTTGAGCGGCAGTTAAAACTGCAGCAGTCCCTATCGCATTATCTCTAGCTCCATTGTAAATACTATCTTGAGTTGCATCTGGCGTACCCACTCCTACATGATCATAATGTGCAGAGTAGATTATGTATTCATCTTTCAATGCAGGATCAGTGCCTTCTACATAACCGATAACGTTGTATGATTCTATTTTTTCAGAGACCATTCCCTTAATCGATAATTCTGCAGTATGATTACCAGCCACTAAGTCTTTTATCACAAGTGAGTCTCGTGTACTTAGCCATATGTGAGGGATACTTTGAGTCACTTCTTCTGCCTTTCCCAATTTCATCTGCGCGCGAGTTAATTGCCTAGTTAAAAAACTCCAAGGTACCTGCGCAGATTGATAGATCTCTACAACTGCCTTCGCACCTTTAGCTTCTAAGGCTTCTCGCTTTGCTCGCGCCATACCAAACCACGCTTGTGGACTTTGCTCTACTCCATCACCACAGTAACTAATCACGATTTTATTTTTCACATCTAGGTCAGCTATATCAGCACCCATACCTGACTTTGCAAAAACAGTAGGAGCAGACAGATCTCCATTCTCTCCTTTAACCATTATAAATTCTTGAGCAAAATTGAGTGTATTATTCTTAATCTTGAAAGTACCTAATGAGGGTGGTTTCTCATTATCCAAATAAACTGACTGCTTATACCCACCATGCCCCTTGAGCGTATCTACTCCGAAAAATATCATCTGCGTCTTAAGATATTCTGCTGCGATCTTTAATTCAGGAGAAGGCATACCACGACCTCTCAATTCATCTGATGCTAGGAACTGTATATGGGATTTGATTTCGTGTTGGCTTACTGTTGACTTTACGATGTTAATGTCCTTGCGTTGCATTTGGAATGCATCTTCTACTTGTGGTGTTGTTGGTGCTGAATCAACAAGTTTTTTAGTAGAACTACATGCCATTAAGAAAATGACTACTAAGAACAAAGCTATTTTATCCATCTATTTATGTTTGAGACAAAAATAGCATTAGTTGAGTTATTCTATAGAATGATTGGATAACGAAGCGACAGATATTAGGTCAATGGAATGCTTATCGATACTTTAAAACCATCCTTTGTGTCAATTTTAAAATTTCCTAAGAGCGCTTCTGTATTGTTTTTAATATGTGACAAACCTAGACCTAGATTTGATATGTGCCTTTCATTTGTTGTACCATTGTCTCCTACAGTTAGTCTTACAAATTCTGTATTTTGCTCTAATGAGATAACAGCTCTATTACCATTGCAATACTTCAGTGCATTCTGCATTAACTCTGAGCATGACCTGAATAAGAATATCTCCTTAGATGATTTTATTCGTTCAGCACCTTCTTCATAATCAAACGAAAAACTGAATTTATCATTTTGCATTTTATCCACCAAGGAATCAATTGCTGGTACTAATCCGAATTTTAATAATGTAGGTGATACTAATTGGTGAGATAGATTTCTAACCTGTTCGTTTACGTCTTTTATTATCTCATCTGCTTTTTCTATAGACTTTGATTCTGATGGATCTACTTTTTTCTTTGCTGCGGTTAGGTGCATGTCTGCTGCGGTTAGAAGTGATGCTACTTGGTCATGGAGTACTGATGCAATGACTTTCCGTTCTTCTTGTTCGCCTTCCATTTTTGCTTTGGTAACATCGAGGGTCGCTTGGATTTTTGTTTTTTGGAGCTCAGATTCTACTGCTTTCTTTTTAAGGGATTGGTATCGATGGTTACCGAAGGCTACTCCTCCAAATAGAAATATTAAGGAAGCAGCAATTATTAATCTCTTGCGCCAAATGGAAAGTTCGGACTCGTGTTTTTGTTTTTCGTACTGGGATTTAATTTGCGATACTTTTTGGGCTTCCTTTTTCGTATTTGACTCAATACTTTTTTCTTTTGACAAGGTGTAGAAATAAGCTGCTTTTTCTGAATTACCAACCTCTTTAAACGCTTGAGCTACCCACTCATAATACAATTTCAATTCATCTGGCCCTTGCATCTTCAGTTGATTTTTAGGCATTTCAAAATGAATATTTAAAGCGTTTTCAAATTCTTCTTTTTGTAAATACAAAAAAAAGAGATTAGCGCGATTTGGAAAATAACTTCTTTCAAAATCAAACTTAGAAATTTCCGAAGAAATCTTTAATGATGAATTATAAAATGTTATGGCCTCTTCGTATTTTTTTAGTGTTTCAAGAACCCCTGCAAAGGTGAGTTCAACTCTAGACAGTAAAGTTTTATCATTTATCGATTTTACATCTTCAATTAGACCATACCATTTCCCTAAGTACTTTAGATATTTATCAGGTGATTCTCTTAATTCAAAATAACTTTCATAATTTCTAAAATACTCCTCCTTAAGTTTTAGATATTCATTTTCTAACTCATCATGAAAACTTAATCCTAATTCAGCTCTTCTTTTAAAGAGATCAATCGAATTAAAAAGATGTATATCTGTATAGAGTTGAAATTCTAAAATTTTAAATAAAGATTCTGACTCTAATAATTTATTTCCTAAAGTTTCAGAAATACTGAGAGCTTTTAAATAGTTTTCAGATGCTAGATCATCCTGTCTATTAATACTATTTAAAAAATAGTCACCTTTTGAAAGAAAATAAAGAACCGCAATCTCTTCACTTTCTATATCACTTTCATACGCTGGAATACTATCGAATAAGTACCTAAAGTCTCTATTTTGAATATAAGTATTAAGAACTATGCTGTCGATTGCATTCTTAACACTAAAATCTGAAAATGATATCTGGCAAAAAATTGGCAACGTAGTTAATAAGAAAATATAAACTACAAGAAACCTAAAAAACATTGTTATTTGATAATTCAATCTTTTAATTCACAAACACTTTACAAATTCTTGGCCCACCCTTTATCCTTAAACTAGAAGGACTACTTTTATCTATCTCGATATCTAATTTGTCTTTTCTACCAATAAATTTTGTAAAATCATTAGATACAGTTTTCCTATCCATCAAATCTTTCTGTTCTTTGAAGTGCTTAAGCTTGACTTTAATTATAAAATTATGGCAAGGATCTGAAATAGGCCTATCAATACTCAATATTTCAATCCCAAAAAAATTATAATCCTCGCTACTATGTCTGACCCTAATGATTGCATCTTGGTTTCCTTTTGCTCCATCATATACTAGTTCCATAGTCACTATTGCATATTCTGGAAAGTCTTTATACGAAAACGGTTCTACATGAACAACTTGTTCTTCACCAACTATAAACCCAAAATCTCCATTCATGGTCCATCTATTCATAATATAGTTAAGGGAATAGTCCTTAATATTATTAAGCTTATCACAATTTTTCATTGTAGGCAATTCTCTATTATTTTCAACATTTTCTAATAAGTATTTTACAGAATCTAAACTGGTGTTTAATCGAGAAATATTAGAAGCTAATTTTAAATTACTATCTAATGTTTCCATCTTATAATCGCTGAAACTTTGACTTGAAACACAACCAATTAAAATAGAATACCCCAATAAGGCAAGTATATAAAAGACTCTATTATTCATAATTATTTCTTTAAATCAACCCATTACGCTCAGCAAATAGCCCGAGCCCAACAGCGTTTTTGACTTTTAGTTTATTAATAAGGTTTTTTCTATGTGTGTCTACAGTGCTTTTAGCTATGTAGAGTTTGTTTGCAATTTCGTCGCTGGTGAATTGTTGTCCTATTAGTTTTAGGACATCTAATTCTCTTTCTGTTAGTTGTCTTAGGATACCATTTTCTTTTTGCTGATCATCTTTGGCCTTTCCCTTTCTACTAAAGGCATTTAGAATCTTTTCCTTAATGTCTGGGCTGTAGTACGTTTCTCCGCTTGCTACTTGATTGATAGCATCAACTAGGTAGCTTGATGCTGAGCCTTTAGTTACATATCCGCTCGCTCCTAGGTCTACAGCTTCGTTTACAAGTTTTAGATCGTTGTAAGTTGTTAGCAAAATTGTTTTTCCTAAGAACCCATCAGCTTTTAATTTTTCCAAAGTTTGAATCCCGTCTATGCCGCTCATATTTATATCCATGACAAGTACATCTATGTCTTCTTTACTTTCTGTGGCAAGTACGGATTCGCCACTCTCATGAGTCTGTATCACCTCCATGTTATCTTCGAGGCTCAATAGTGATTCGATGCCTTCAAGTAAGATCTTGTGATCATCAACCAGCGCTATGTTTAATTTAGTATCTACCATAGCCTTAACTTGCATACTTGTAGGCGTTATTAAATTCCTTGCTATTATCTGAAGCAGAAGTTTCTAATGCGGGTGCATTGGTAGGCATGTTGTCTTTAGGGTGCTTTAGTTCTCTAAAGGAATTTAAGGAAAAAGATTTTGATAGCATAACAGATAAGGTCTCAATATTCAAAGAGAATTTTTTGTCATATATACCCATGTCATAAACTTCTTCTAATACACAAGAAAAAAATGCGACTATAAAAGCGATTAAAACTCCGCCCACAGCACTGCTGATAAAAGCTCCAACTCCTGCTATGACAAGATTTTTTCGGAGACGGCACAGTTTTACGTTTTTGATTAATACCCATTCGCAATAGCCCAACTTCTTGAAGGGCTTTCTTAAATGCCCTAGTTTGATTATTCTTCGTAACATGATTCAATGATTTAGTTTAAGTAATTATTAATAACTCAAATCTAGATAGGGCCAAGCTCCTATAAAATCCTTGAAATATGGGTTGTAGACTATGCTAAGAAATAGGGAGGCTCTCCCTATAAATGGGGAGAGTGATAAATAAGTAGCGCTAATCTACCATTAGAAACAAACTAAACACGCAAGGCTTTGAAATAATGGTTGGAATACTTATTCTGCCATCACAATCGCTTCTTTTTTGTCTGGTTCAATTGTGAAACCGCTAACAATCTTACGATACATTTCTAGCGCTGCAAAATTACTTGATGGAATATAATCTGGATCATTATACTTTGGGTTAGCAGATAACTTTACGATTACGGTATTTGAAGTTGGGTTGATATAGATGTTTTGATTATAGACTCCTCTCGCCATAAATTCTCCTTGATTACTACCAGGCACTATCCACCATTGATATCCATATCCAAACTCTTCAGTCGGCATAAGATGTGGCGCATCTGGAGTTAGTGAGGCCTTAATCCATGGTTTTGGAATGATTTGCTTACCATTCCATTCTCCATCATGAAGGAAAAGCGAACCTATCTTCGCATAGTCTCTCAGGGTTGTATTAAGTCCTCCTAGTACCATCTCCATATTGTCTCCATCAATTAACCAATAACCATCATACTCCATACCAAGTGGTTCCCATATCTTTTCATGCATATAGTCAGTTATGGTTCTTCCTGTTGCTCTTTTGATTATCATTCCTAAGACATGTGTATTTATACTGACGTAGTGATTAACAGTGCCAGGTTCTAACTCACGTTCTAGTGTAGCTGCAAACTCATCTTGCGAACCACCTAAAGCAAAGCCTCTACCCCATCGATTTATATCGCTATTATAATCCCCATAGTCTTCATTGAATTTTACTCCTGTGGACATTTGCAGTACATCTTTAATCCTTACATCGCCATAGGCCGTACCTTTAAGTTCGGGCACATATGTTTCTACTGGCTTCATAACATCAGAGATAAAGTCTTCTTGCATTGCAATGCCAAACAATGCTGAAATAAAAGACTTAGCCATTGACCATGATATATTTCTTGTGGACTCCGTATTCCCGAGGTAGTAGTTTTCATAGACGATGCTATCATTTTGAATCACTAAAAAACCTGTAGTCCAAGAGTCTTTTAAAAACTGTTCGGTATTGTAACTCGTACCTTTAAATTGAAAGTCCTGTGGAAGTTTTAACTCGCTGCCTTGTGGGTATTTATAAGGATTAGTAGATGCACTCATAGTAGTGACTGGCCAGACCTTGTCAAACCCTCTGAAGTTCTCTACAATCTTATCTTCATCAAAAAGATGTATCGAATGCTGTAACATCTTATACTTTGGATAGAATATAATGGCCGCGATTACTAACAAGATTAGTAATCCTATTAAAATCTTTTTCCACATTTTCATAATTGATGATTTCTGATTAATGTAAGGTAATAGAAAGATGAGGATTTCTCATCCCTATGAAATTTTAAGTATAATTTTCCCAGCATTCTCGTTTGCTTCCATTCGCTTGTGAGCTTTTACAACATCACTCCAATCGTATTCAGAATCTATAATTGGCTTGAAAGGTCCTTCCGTAAACTTTGACCAAAACTGATTTTTAAAATCATTAGTTAGTTTGATTTTATAATCTAGGGATCGAGCCCTTAATGTAGATCCCATTATCTTCAATCGCTTCCAAACGATTTTTCCCATTTCTAGATCAGTTACTTTAATGCCACCCATCGCCGCAAGCATCACCATCCTACCATCTACAGCCATGCTATTTATATTCTGCTGAAAATATGAAGCTGCAAGAAAATCAAGCACAACATTCACCCCTTTACCGTCTGTATACTTTAAAACCTCCGTTTCAAAATTCTGGCTTTTGTAATCAATACATAAGTCTGCTCCCAAAGCTTCACAGAGTTTATGCTTACCCTTAGAAGCTGTAACTATAATCTTAACTCCTAGAGATTTAGCAATTTGGATAGCGGCAGTGCCTACCCCACTCGCTCCCGCATGAATCAAAATAGTCTCTCCTTCTTGCAGCTCTGCTAAATAGATAAGTGCTTGATAAGCAGTAAGGAAAACCTCAGGCACTCCAGCTGCTTGCACATAACTCATCTCATCTGGAATCGGCAGTAATAAATCTTCACTTACAGTGGCGTACTCTGCATACCCTCCTCCAGCTAATAATGCGCATACTCGATCACCTATCTTAGCATGAGAAACTTCATCACCTAATGTATCTACGATACCCGCAACCTCTAATCCCAAGATTGAGCTTGCGCCAAGGGGAGGCGGGTAAAGCCCTTTGCGCTGAAGTGTGTCTGCTCGGTTAAGCGCTGTTGCTATTACTTTGATTCTTACTTCTTTAGAACTAGCCTTCGGTGTAGAGTGCTCTCCCATTTTGAGAACCTCAGGACCTCCTGGCTCATTTATAATTATTGCCTTCATAGAGTTTATATCGAATTTGGAAAAAGCCTTTTGTACTTCTTTGCCAAAGGTAGATTGAAATTAAGTTCATCTTTTGTGATAGGGTGAATAAGAGACAACGCATTTGCCACCAGATAAAGACCGTTGCCATAAGAAAGTTTATTCTCGATAAAGAATTTTTTATCTCCGAGTATAGGATTGCCGATACCTAAGAAGTGTCTTCTTATTTGGTTCCTTCTACCAGTTTTCAAATTAACCTCAAGTAGATTTAGTTTCTCATACTTCTCTGATGATATCGTTTCCCTTATTACAAAATCTGTTTGGCAAATCTTACCATCTAATGTTTCTCTGATTGGGCTTGACTGACTTAAGTTTCCTATTGCTACAGTGGTATAGTTTTTTTTTATTTCGTGACTTGCTAGAGCTGATCCTAGCCCAGTCATTGCTTCATATGTCTTAGCTATCATAAGCAAACCACTAGTCTCATGATCTAGTCTATGGACTGGCCTGGGCAACTCCATAGCATGTGGCAGTGCTGATGGAGACAGATTATGCATAAGTGTATTTTGAATATTACGGTGAGCATGACTATGGACTGGAATCCCAGCTGGTTTATTAATCACTGCTAAGTAGTCATCTTCATAAACCACAGGATAGCTAAGCTTGTATGGTTTATAATTTATTTCTCTTTCCAGTATTAACTCTTCGCCTCCTAAGAGGTAATCTCCTGAGTGCGCAATTGCACCATTGAGTGTGATCTCTCCTTTTTTAAGAGCTTTCTTTACTCCAGATTTAGTGGGTAAAGATTTAAAAATATTGATGGCATAATCCGAAAATCTAATCTTCTCCGCTTGTGGAGGTACAGTATGAATTTCGATAGACAAGAATTATCCCTTTGGTTTCATAATGAGCATCCTAGAAGTACAGGTTGCTACCAACTCATTCTCACCTTTGTAAGCTTCTGCATGCAGAATGAGATTTGATTTAGTCTTACTAATGAGTCTTGCATGGATTAGCACTTCTCCGTCGCTTACTTTTAGCGGTTTAATAAAGCAAACATTAATATCAAGACTAACCGTCCACATCCCTGTTTCAATAAATGAAAATGGTCCCATTGTAGCGTCAAAATAAGCTGAGAAATATCCACCTAATATTACGCCTCCCGGGTTCTCATGCTTTTCTTGAAGTTTAAATTTCATCTTCATAGATTCCCCAGGAACGTGCTCTACAAATGAGGCTTGCAAATCTTTGTGGGCTGGAGGAGGTATTTTAAGATTCATTTGCTTGCCAAATTCTCCCATTTTCTCAAACAAATCTCCACTTGAATCAGACTCTTTCATTTTTACTTCTGTGCTGCTTGTTTAATAATATCCCAATACCCATTTGCCAATAAACCTTTATCATAAAACCCACGCTCAACGAGTAACTTATGCATCTTAGGCAAATTATAAGATGGGACTGACATTAGCATATGATGCTCAAGATGATAGTTCACATTATATGGAGCAAATAGTAATCGCTCTATGAAGTTTGCTTTTGTCGTTCTGGTATTTCTTATCGGGTCTTCAGTGTCTTCTACCATGGAATGCTCAGCCATCGCTCTCACTCTCACACAAAACTGGAAGGTTGTAAAATAAGCCAGCAACCAAAACAAATAAATCCTAGGATCAAATAAAACTGCAAGCAATAAGAATAAACCCAGGTTACTTATGACAGGACCTATAAGACCCATCCAGTTAACTTGTCTATCTTCTTTCTTAACTTTCTCTACTACTCCTGCTTGAGTATATTTAATATACCCTAGGGACATTAAGAATAAAGCAAAACTGGATTTAAGCCCTGTAATACCAAATAAATCTCGAGCAAACTTTCTCATCATACTCTTCTTAGATGTCGGGTACCCTCGGGTAAGCAAAAGATCAGGGTCTTCTACAGTACCTGTGCTAACATGATGGAGCTTATGGTATGGTCTATATGATTTCATTTTATTGAACATCAAGTATCCTCCTAACCAAGAACCTACAAAATCATTTACCTTCTTATTAGAAAAAACTGAATGATGAGAACTATCATGCATAAGCACAGCACAAGCTAGCTGTTTACCACCAAGAATAAATAATAATGGTATGATTACGAATACAGATGGGTAAGTATAGATTAGATAAAAGGCGCCAAAAATGATTAGCCAATTAATAATGAGTTCAAACAAGGCCCTTGCATCGTTATGTTGCATAAGCATCTTGCGCTCATCCATGCTTAGATATGGAGTTGCTGATGGTATCTGATTCATAGCCACATCAAGTTAACCAAACTAATCTTCTCAATGATATCCCCCGTTGATTGGAAAGTGGTTTTCGCAATTTTCATGATGAAAATCAAATTTTGCATTCATATAATCAGCTACTAGTCTGTGTCTTGGACCAGGTGTGTCATGCTGAGTCTTTTCGAAACCCGCATCACCTTCATACATACAATGCATGACACTACCGTCTTGCTGTACTCTAGGCACAATAATGTGCGGTTCGTGCCTGCCCCACTCTTCCACAACTTCTCCATAAGATTTGCAGTTTCTTATTCTCATCAATGAAATATAGGTGGGAGGTAAAATCGAAATTTCTTTAGTACCAGCTGCTGCTAAGGCAGCTTCTGGAGAATACCATCTATGCTCTAGAATTTCAGAATTATCAACTGTGACTTCAGAAGCACTATATGGAATTTCGGCGTGAAAGAAATAAGTCTTATATCTATATGGCTGCTCAACAGGTGTGGTCCAATTGACATAATATTTTAGATCTTTTACTGCTATGTCGAGGTTTGCTTCTTCTTTTGATTCTCGAGTGGCAGCAATCAGAGCAGCTTCCATTTCTGTTGCCGTAGTTTCAATTTCTATAGGATCAATCTTACCTCCAGGAAATACCCAAAATCTTGGAGCAAATTTTAGACTTTTGTTTCTTCTAAGGAGGAGTATCTCTATACCGCCGCTGGGCTTTTCTCTTATTACTTTAATTGTCGCTGCTAGCTTTATGGTATTCATATTAGTGAAACAAATATAAGTGGTTATAGTTCTTTATGATCATCTGATTAATTCTAATAATATGTTGATTCAAGATGATTTTAACTTATAAGGTAAATAGAGTGATTCGTCGGTAAATATCCTCCATTTGTAAAAATTGGAGCACTGAAATAGTTTTTTATCCTAAATTGAGATTCTAATCAAAAATTACAAATGAAAATCTTACAAGTTATCTTATTAGCAATGTTAACATCATTGGGTACTGGTTATGTGGCACATGCACAGACTGCTGATGAAGTTATCGATCAATACTTTGAAAATATAGGAGGAAAAGACGCATGGCGAAAAATCAAATCCATGAAGATGTCTGGTGAAGGAGCACAGATGGGAATGACGTTTCCTATGACAATCACCGCAAAACATCCTAATAAATCTATAGTAGTAGTAGATATTCAAGGCAAACAACTCATCGAAGCTTTTGATGGCGAGGTAGCTTGGACTATTAATCCGTTTGCGGGTGGTACAGAGCCAACGATAAAAACGGAAGAAGAAACTAAAGAAGCGGCAAAAGAAACTTTTGAGGATGACCTTTTAGATTACGCTGACAAGGGACATAGTATAGCGCTAGATGGAACCGAAGAAGTAGATGGTGTAGAAACTTTAAAATTAATACTGACAAAAAAGGAAGGCGATGAAGTAATTTACTTTTTTGACCCAGATAATTTTGTTCCAATTATGACAAGAGTATTTCCTCAAGCTGGCCCAATGAAAGGACAAGCAATAGATTCTTACCAGAGTGACTATGAAGAGGTGGAAGGTCTAATTATACCTATGTCCATGGAACAAAAAATCGGTGGACAAACAATGATGTCCATGACTTTTAAGGAAGTAGAATTGGATGCAGAGGTAGACGATACAATCTTTAATTTTCCTAAGAAATAATTAGTTACAACTCTAATGACTAAGCCTGTTAACGCAAATTGACAGGCTTATTTTTTACCTACGAATCACTTCTTAAAACTCAAATTTATGCCTAAAGGAATTTTACACCTATTACTAGTTTTATCCCTTTGCTCCCCTACTCTTAATGCACAACTTAATACCACTAAAATTTCATTCGGTGATATAAGAGCTAGGAGTATTGGCCCTGCAGTAATGAGTGGCCGTGTATCTGCAATCGATGCAATTGATGACCAATCAGAAATTTTATATGTTGGCGCAGCAAGTGGTGGAGTGTGGAAGACTACCAACTCTGGTGCGAGTTTCAGACCAGTATTTGACGAACAAATATTATCTATCGGTGCTATCGATATAGATCAAAATCACACTGACACCGTATGGGTAGGTACTGGAGAACCATGGGTAAGGAACAGCGTATCTATCGGAGACGGTATATATGTCTCAACTAATGCTGGACGAAGCTGGACCAATAAGGGTCTTCCTAATTCTGAGCATATAGCACGAGTAATAGTGCACCCTAATAATTCTGATGTAATCTACGTAGCGGTCCAAGGGGAACTATGGAGTCCTAATGAAGAACGCGGAGTTTATCGTAGTAGTGATTTTGGAACTACCTGGGAGAAGGTATTATACATTGATGAAAATACTGGATGTGCAGATATTAGCATGGACCCTAACAATCCAGACATCCTTTATGCTGCTATGTGGGAGCATCGTAGAAGTCCAGACTTCTTTAATTCTGGAGGTGAGTCTAGCGGCCTATTTAAATCTACTGACGGTGGTAATACCTGGAATGAGCTAAATGGTGGAATACCTGAGGGCAAGAAAGGAAGGATTGCTATAGCTCTTGCGAAGACGAACTCTGACATCGTCTATGCATCTGTTGAAACAGAAGAAAAAGAAGACAAAGGGCTTTATAAATCAATTGATGGTGGTAAAACCTTTGAGCACATAAACAAAGATTTCAACATGACCGTAAGGCCATTTTATTTTAGTAGAATGGTAGTAGATCCTTCAGATGAGAACAAATTATTCAAGTGCGGTCTTAACTTGACTATTAGTGAAGATGGTGGTAAGACTTTTAGGACTGTAGGAAGTGGTGTTCACTCTGACATGCATGATGTATGGGTTGATCCTCACAACAGTAAACTTGTTTATTTAGGCACTGATGGAGGTATGTATAGATCGCTTGATGGTGGCACCTATTTTGAGCATTTTAAAAACTTGCCGCTCTCCCAATTCTATCAAATTAGTGTAGATAATGATGAGCCATATAATGTCTATGGTGGTCTCCAAGATAATGGTTCGTGGTTTGCTCCATCAAGAACTAACTATGGCTACATTAAAAATAGTGAGTGGAAACTCACCTACTATGGTGATGGATTTTACTCCTTTAGGCACCCCACAGACAAAGACGTAGTCTACTCAGAATCACAAGGAGGTAATCTCGTAAGATATAACAAGAAGGACGGACAGGCTAAAAACATCAAACCACTAGAAGCAGAAGGCGATGACGAATTTAGATTTAACTGGAATGCTCCTATACATCTAGGCAAGAATAATCCCGACAGGATTTACTTTGGTGCACAGTACTTATTTAAGTCTGATGATAGAGGTGATAGTTGGACCAAAATATCTCCAGACTTAACGACAAACAATCCCGAAAGACAAAGACAAAAAACATCAGGAGGCTTAAGCATCGATAACAGTACTGCAGAAAATAATACGACCATCTATGTGATATGTGAATCACCTAAAGATGAAAATATCATTTGGGCAGGAACTGATGATGGCTACGTGCAAGTAACCAGTAACGGAGGTAAGAAGTGGAATAATGTAACAAAAGCCATGGCTGGTCTACCAGAAGGTCTTTGGGTAAGTTCGATCGAAGCAAGTAATCATGATGCGAATACAGCATATGTGACCGTGACAGGACATAGAAGCGGAGACAAAACTACTTACGTATACAAAACAACTGATCTGGGTAAATCGTGGACTTTGATTGTCGATGATACTGTGATAGGGTTTGCTAATGTGATTAAAGAAGATTACGTTAATTCTAATTTACTTTTTCTAGGTACCGAGTTTGGTTTTTATATCTCTATAGATCAAGGCGCAAGTTGGAAGTCTTTTAAAAACAATATACCTAAACATGTAGCAGTACATGACTTAGCCTTGCCAGTAACGGATGATGCTATAGTCATTGGTACGCATGGGCGTGGTGTTTATATCATCGACGACCTAGCACCTCTAAGAGAGCTCAATGAAGAAATCATTTCTGAAAAACTAAAATTCTTTGAGTCGAAACCTGCAATTGTAAGATTGCAAGCACAAGGAGATCCATTTGGTGGTGCTGGATCATTTTACGGGGAGAACCCAAGCGATGTAGCTCAGATATCTTACTACATGAGTAAGCGTCACACCTTTGGTAAGATGAAGATGGAAGTATATGATGAAGAAGGAAATTTTGTTACAGAATTACCTGCTGGCAAAAGTAAAGGTATCAATGTAGTCTCTCTCCCACTACGTCTTCCAAGACCTAAGGCTGCTCCTACAAATAACAGAATGGCATTATTTGGATCAGCTATGCCACCCAGCCTCACGGAAGGAAAGTATACTGTAAAAATTTCAAAAGGAAAAGAAGAATACAGTACAGAAATCGAATTACTAAATGACCCTACAGGTGGGTACAGCAAAGAAGATCGCGAAGTACAAATGAAGACCTTGATGAGTTTGTATGATATGACAAATGAGTTAGGGCATATCTATTTTTCTTTAGAAGATCTACACAAGCAAGCGGATAAAATATCAGAAGGACAAGATGAAAATCTTAAAAAACAACTTAAGGATCTTGCAACTTCTTCTAAAAAATTTAAAGATGGATTGGTTGCGCTAGAAGGTGATTTCTATGTAGATGAAGGGTCAAATATCAGAGAAGAAATATCGACGCTTTATCTTAATGTTAGTTTTTATCCTGGCAAGCCTTCACAATCACAGATAGACAAGACTAAATATCTAGAAACTCAAATGGAAACGCTCACAGGTGAATACGATGGTTATATCGAACAAGTGAAAAAGATCAATGAGAAGTTAGCAGCAATCGGCACTCCAGGGATCAGAATCAAAAGTTTTGATGAATATCTAAAACCGTAAGTTAAACGTATTTCATTTTCTTCACCCCGACCCTCTCCATTTTTAAAGGAGAGGTAGTAGTTTGATTCCATTCCACATTAAAATGAAGAATGGTCATTTCGACGAAAAAGAAATAGATTGAGAAAAAAAAGAGGATGCTTAATGATTAAGCATCCTCTTAAAATGTGTCTATGTCACAAATCCTTAATTCTTAAGTACTATTAATTTCTTAGACACTACGTCTGCATCTTTCTTAATCATTATGTTATACACACCTGCACTAAGGTCGCTTATGTCGATTATCGCATTATAGACTCCTTTAGGGAATCTCTGGCTGATTACTTTAGCTTGTATCAATCGACCAGCTGAGTCAAATATATCTACATTAACTTCCTGAGAGCTCTCAAGATTAATATCAAGATTGATTTGATCTATAGCAGGGTTAGGATACATTGTAACATCCCCAGCTCTTTCACTTTCTATATCAACGCTTACTACTTTGCTCAATTCTTCCGTTCCATCAACATCTAAGATTCGTAACCTGTAGTAGTAAACTCCAGATTCATCTACATCATAATCATTTAGGCTATACTTGCTTCCAGATCCTTTTGCAGGTAATCTTTCAATCTGAGTAAACTCAGCAGCTGTATGGAATCTTCTTTCTATCACAAAGAAGTCAGTATTTATCTCAGATGCTGTCTCCCAATTTAAGTAGACATAGTCTTGTCTGTAGGTCGCGCCCAGATCTACTAGATCTACAGGAAGAGCTACACCTAATACCAAACCTGCATCCACATTAGGAATATGCACTCCAGGACCAGCTGAGTAGAATCCTGTTGTATTATCTCCATTACTATGATCTACATCACTATCCTCCTGATCATTCACTACAGCATTTGGAGTAGTCATAGAATAACCAGCTGGCGGATAAAACTTAAGATAGTAATCTTGCTCTCTTAAGTAGTCTATCATATATCTACCATCATCATCTGTTACTGCTGATCCTACTAGATCATTATGAATATCATATGCTTCTACTAACACACCAGACATCACTGCCTCATTGCTAGTTCTGACTCCATTAGCATTATTATCTAACCATACAATATCTCCTACAGAGCCCATTGGATAAAATCCTGCACCGATGTTACAGTTGTCTTGTCCTGCTACTACGTTAAATGTAGAGGTAGTATACTGACCATTACCATCATCTAGATCACTATCATTTTCTTCACTTCCTACATGTGGATTTACTGGCACCATACCTGTCGGAGGCACATCAAAATCTATATAGTATTCTCCTGGAGGTGCGCAGAACTTATAGTACCCATCATCACTCGCTCGCTCTGGATGTATACCAGTCCAATCTCTATCCCAGAAAATCCAAACGTCATTTACTTTTCTATAAAGATCTACTCTTAATCCATTAATACCATTCTCAGTAGCTCTATCGTACTCACTATCCTCGTCTCTATCATACCATACATAGTCACCGATTGGCTGACACTCATTGATACCTAAGTCCAATGATAAATTATTCTCACCGATTCCTAAGTTTACTTTAGTCGTGGTATTTGGACCATTACTACCGTCTACATCGCTATCTAATTCTGTGTTACCTCCTTGATAAGGGAGCGTAGGATCAAACCCTTCTGGGATATCAAACTCCACATAGTAGCTACCAGGATTTAAATTATCGAATAAGTAATTACCATTGTTATCTGTTGCTACTAGGTCTTGTAAAAATCCAGCATCATTATATAACCTTACTAATATGTTTGGCACACCTGGTTCTCCAGGGCCTTGTATTCCATCACCATCTAAATCTTCGAATACTTTATCTCCTAAACTTGCTAGTCCCGGCTGAACATAGATATCTGCATTATCATGATCATCTTCATCACCATTAGAATTATCTACTACATTATCTCCACCATATGGATCATCATTAGTTGCATCAGGCGTACTGTCGACGTCATCACCGTCATCACCACTTATCTCTGCCCAGTTAACTACATCAGGACCATTAGGAATATCATTTATACTCAGTACAATATCAATAGTCTCTTGTCCTCCTGCAGGTATGAATGGGATACTATTTTCATAAGTATCTGTTGTACCATTGATTGGACCATTCCATCCGTTAGTATCGTTAGGGCTTAGTAAAAATCCATCTGGTATGTAATTAACAATATCTACGTTATTAGCATCTATTGTACCTTGATTAAAGACCGTGATTGTGAAAGTAGCATCGTCTCCTATTACAAGGGTTCCATCTGTAGTAAGATCTACAATTAAAGCAAGATCATAATTTTGTTCTACAGGAAAATCAACACCATCTTCATCATCATCGTCAGGATTACCATCACCATCTTCATCCACATCATCACCCGTATCAGGATCACTATCCATATCATCACCATCATCAGCTGTGATCTGTGCATCATTCCCAAGAGTAGTACCCATGAAATTACTGTCAATCATATATGTAAGTACAATATCCTGATCACTTCCAGCAGGTATACTTGCAATAGCAAATGTCCCAGACCCTGTAGCAGCTACATTTGCATCAGGTAGCATGCTTTGGAAGATAAGATCTGCTGGAGCCATATCTGTTACTTCTATGTTATTTGCATCAATGGTCCCTTCATTAGACACATTGATAGTAAACTCAATCGAACTACCTGGCGCATAAGGGCCTGGGCTAGTAATTGTTTTAGTCAATGACAGATCATAAATCTGCCCTACTGGGAAATCTACAGCATCTTCATCATCCTCGCTTTGATCTCCATCATCGTTATTAGGAGTACTGTCTTCATCATCTCCATCGTCTCCTATTATCTCTGCAATATTAGTTAGACTAGTACCCATAAAAGTATTACTGATGGTATAGGTTACCACTACATCTTGAGTAGTACCTGCTGGCAGACTTGCAATCTAAAAGTTTCATTACCATTATCTGTAACATTTGCATCTGCAGCCATACTTACAAATGTAAGATCTGAAGGGCTGTTATCTTCTATCAATATATTGTTAGCATCAACAGATCCATCGTTAGATACAGTGATCGTAAATTCGATCGTACTACCTGGCATATATGGACCAACACTTGTGATTACTTTTGTCAGAGAAAGATCGTACACCTGCCCTACTGGGAAATCTACAGCATCTTCATCATCCTCGCTTTGATCTCCATCATCGTTATTAGGAGTACTGTCTTCATCATCTCCGTCGTCTCCTATTATCTCTGCAATATTTGTTAGACTAGTACCCATAAAAGTATTACTGATGGTATAGGTTACCACCACATCTTGAGTAGTACCTGCTGGCAGACTTGCAATCTCAAAGGTTTCATTTCCATTATCTGTAACATTTGCGTCCGCTGCCATGCTAACAAAAGTTAAATCTGATGGACTGTTATCTTCTATTAATACATTGTTCGCATCTATTGTCCCATCATTAGATACCGTGATTGTAAACTCAATCAAACTACCTTGCATATATGGCCCAGCACTAGAAATTGCTTTTGTCAATGAAAGATCATATACCTGGCCGATAGGGAATTCCACTGCATCTTCATCATCCTCACTTTGATCTCCATCATCATTATTGGGTGTACTATCTACATCATCACCATCGTCACCTGTTATCTCCGCAATATTTGTCAGGCTAGTGCCCATAAAAGTATTACTGATAGTATAAGTAACTACTATATCTTGAGTGCTACCAGATGGTAAACTTGATATCTCAAAAGTTTCATTACCATTATCTGTAACATTAGCATCAGCAGCCATACTTACGAAAGTTAAATCTGCTGGACTGTTATCTTCTACTAACACATTGTTTGCATCTATTGATCCATCATTAGAAACAGTTATGGTAAACTCTACTGTACTTCCTGCCATATATGGTCCAGCACTTGTGATCGCCTTAGTCAATGATAAATCATAAACCTGACCGATAGGAACGTCTATTGCATCTTCATCGTCCTCACTTTGATCTCCATCATCGTTGTTTGGTGTACTATCTACATCATCTCCATCATCGCCTATTACCTCTGCAATATTTGTAAGGCTTGTGCCCATGAAAGTATTACTGATCGTGTAGGTAACTACTATATCCTGCGTGCTACCTGATGGTAGACTTGCGATATCAAATGTTTCATTTCCATTATCTGTAACATTTGCATCCGCAGTCATACTTACGAATGTCAATTCTGCTGGACTGTTATCCTCCACTAATACATTGTTAGCATCGATTGATCCATCATTTGAGACTGTTATGGTAAACTCTACATTATCGCCTGGACCATATGGACCTGCACTAGTGATTGCTTTAGTCAATGACAGGTCATATACCTGACCGATAGGAACGTCTACTGCATCTTCATCATCTTCGCTTTGATCTCCATCATCGTTATTTGGTGTACTATCCACATCATCTCCATCATCGCCTATTACTTCTGCAATATTTGTTAGGCTAGTGCCCATGAAAGTATTACTGATCGTATAAGTAACTATTATATCCTGCGTGCTACCTGATGGTAGACTTGCGATATCAAATGTTTCATTTCCATTGTCTGTAACATTTGCATCCGCAGTCATACTTACGAATGTCAATTCTGCTGGACTGTTGTCCTCTACTAATACATTGTTCGCATCAATAGTACCATCATTGGATACTGTTATCGTAAACTCTACATTATCGCCTGGACCATATGGACCTGCACTAGTGATT
>CALFUQ010000077.1 GCA_937929885.1 uncultured Saprospiraceae bacterium | reverse complement strand
TTATTACTATTGATTGTAGGAGTAGTGACAATCAAATCAAGAAAATTAGTATTCGGTTAGAATACAAGAGTTTCAAAATATATCAAGGTCTTATCATTTATTTGGTAAGGCCTTTTTTATTTTAAGCTTTTAATAATTTTTCAAACTCGAATCAAAGGATATGCGTTTTAAGTATACATAGATTAAAGTGATCAGATGAAAATAGCGATAGCACAACTAAACTACCATATAGGCAACTTCGACGGTAACCTTGCCAAAATGCTCAAAGCAATCGACTGGGCGAAAGAACAAAATGCTGATTTAGTATGCTTCTCAGAGTTAGCTACATGTGGATACCCCCCGCGAGATTTTCTGGAGTTTGATGATTTTATAAATCTGTGTGATGAGACAATACAAAAGTTAGCTCAGGCTTCTGATGAGATTGGAATAGTAGTCGGTTCACCCTCTAAGAATCCTGTCATTGAAGGGAAAGATTTATTCAACTCAGTATATCTGCTTTACAATAAGAAAGTAGAGTTTGTACAGCATAAGGCATTACTACCAACCTATGATGTCTTTGATGAGTATAGATACTTTGAGCCTGCTACGGAGTTTTCGACAGTAGTTTTTAAAGGCAAACGAATTGCACTAACAGTTTGTGAAGATATTTGGAACATAGGAAATGAGAATCCTTTGTATACAGTTTGTCCGCTAGATGAGATGATAGCTGATGACCCAGATTTCATTATTAATGTATCAGCTTCACCGTTTAACTATGACCACGCTGAAGCAAGGATTCATGTCTTGAAAGCTAATGTAAAACGATATAAGAAACCGATGTTTTATGTTAACCATGTAGGTGCTCAGACTGAGATTATATTTGATGGTGGTTCAGTAGTAATGCGGCCCGATGGTAAGGTTTACGAGGAGTTACCTTACTTTGAAGAAGGCTATAGAATTTATGACCTAGAAGATGTAGAACAAGGAAAAGAAAATATCCTTCAACCAAAGGATAAGATTTTAGAAATCCATGATGCTATTGTGTTGGGGATTAAGGACTACTTTGGTAAACTAGGCTTTACTAAAGCTATTGTTGGATTATCAGGAGGGATTGATTCTGCAGTAACTACTGTGTTAGCGGCCCGAGCTCTTGGTCCTGAGAATGTAAGAGTAGTATTGATGCCATCACAGTTTTCATCTGACCACTCTGTGAATGATGCAGTCGCGCTTGCTGAAAATCTAGGTATGCAATATGACATCATACCGATAAAGGATCTCTACGATGGTTTTATGGATAAACTCTCTCCAATCTTTAAGGACTTACCATTTAATGTAACAGAAGAAAATATACAAGCACGATCAAGAGGTGTCTTGTTGATGGCTATGTCAAATAAGTTTGGAAACATCTTGTTGAATACTTCTAATAAAAGCGAGATGGCAGTAGGCTATGGTACACTGTATGGAGATATGTGTGGCGGGTTATCAGTGATTGGGGATGTATATAAGACGGATGTATTTACCCTCGCAGAATACATTAATAAGGATGGAGTTGTCATTCCTATTAATACAATTACAAAACCTCCATCTGCAGAACTAAGACCTAACCAAAAGGATTCTGATAGTCTTCCAGAGTATGAAATCCTAGATGAGATACTTTATAAATACATCGAAGGTCAGTTAGGGCCAAAAGAAATCATAGCTCTTGGATTCGATGAAAAATTGGTGAGACGAATATTAAGATTGGTTAATATAAATGAGTTCAAAAGATATCAGACAGCTCCAGTATTAAGGGTGAGTTCTAAAGCATTTGGAATGGGCAGGAGGGTACCTATAGTCGGGAAGTATCTGTCTTAGAAAAAGTAATTCACGACGTGACTCAATGTCACCTCGTGAATTAATATTTGTTTTTTAAAATGCTTGCTCTAGATCAGCAATCAAATCATCGATGTGCTCTATCCCGACACATAGCCTAAGCATATCATCTTTAACTCCTGCTGCTGTCAACTCATCAGCAGTCAATTGCCTGTGAGTAGTAGATGCTGGGTGACAAGCAAGAGATTTAGCATCTCCTATATTTACTAATCGCTTAAATATTTTTAATGCATCATAAAATTTAACCGCCGCATCATAACCACCTTTAATCCCAAAAGTTAATAGGGATGATGGTTTTCCACCAGTATACTTTTTTGCTAATTTATAATACTCACTTGACTTAAGTCCTCCGTAGTTAACCCATGATACTTTTGGGTGGCCTTCAAGATATTTAGCTACTGCAAGTGCATTATCACAATGTCTCTCCATCCTTAGTGGCAATGTCTCTAGTCCTTGAAGTATTTGCCAAGCAGCCATTGCTGATAAAGCTGAACCAGTATTTCTTAATGGCACTGTCCTGGCTCTCCCGATATAAGCTGCTGCTTCAAATGCTTGTGTGTAAACCACTCCGTGATACGATGGCTCTGGAGTATTAAGCATAGGATATTTTTCTGGATGATCTGCCCAAGGGAATTTTCCAGAGTCTACGATTATACCTCCTAGCGTCGTACCATGTCCTCCTATATATTTCGTAAGAGAGTGTACCACTATAGAAGCTCCTAGCTCGATTGGTTTTATAAGAGCAGGTGTTGCAACAGTATTGTCTACAATTAATGGCACACCTTTCTTATCACAGACCTTTGCAATCTTCTCTATGTCAGCAATGTTACCTGCTGGATTACCAATTGACTCTATGTATACGGCTTTAGTGTTCTTATTTATTTTTCTGTTAAGATCTTTAGCATCTCCTGAGTCTGCAAATCTTACATCTATACCTTGCTTAGGGAACATGTGAGCAAACAGCGTGTAAGTACCACCATAGAGCATAGGAGCTGAAACGATATTATCACCTTTCTCACAGATATTAAGAATGGCATAATTTATCGCAGCACTACCTGCACTTACACATAGACCTGCAATACCACCTTCAAGAGCAGCAACTCTAGCCTCAAGAACTCCAACCGTAGGGTTCATAATCCGACTATAAATGTTGCCAGGCACAGCTAGATTAAATAAGTCAGCACCATGTTGCGCATTATCAAATTCGTATGCAACGGTTTGATATATCGGGACAGCAACAGACTTAGTTGTTGGCTCTGTCTCGTATCCAGCGTGGATAGCTAATGTTTCTTTTTTCATGTTGTGATATTATTAGTTTATCTATTGATGAAGAAAAGTTAGTAATTTTTTAAGGCTAATCACAGAATCTGTACGATATAAACCCTAAAAAAAGGAAATATTATAGCCTAAGGATAGCAAAAAGACTATCTCAACCAAAATAAATACTGTGTTGTAGATATACTTGATTAAACCGTTTCTGCCAATTTATTGAAATAGTCAACAAATTCTGTTACGGCCATAGCTCCTTGATCTCCTTCCCCTTGTTTTCTTACAGCAACTTTATTTACCTC
This sequence comes from uncultured Saprospiraceae bacterium, assembly GCA_937929885.1. GTDB lineage: Bacteria > Bacteroidota > Bacteroidia > Chitinophagales > Saprospiraceae > CALFUQ01. The sequence goes on along the minus strand of CALFUQ010000077.1, from coordinate 70,733 downwards.
TGCTTCCTTATCTCCTACGATGAGCATGAATGGGATTTTCTTTAATTCGGTATCTCTGATTTTTTTACCAATCGATTCTGTACGATCATCGATAACGCCTCGGATATCATGTTGATTTAGTTCGTTCTGGACCTTCTTAGCGTAATCAATATACTTATCGCTAATAGGAAGAATAGCATACTGCTCTGGGGTAAGCCAAAGTGGAAACTTACCTGCACAGTGCTCAGTTAATACACCGATAAATCGCTCCATAGAACCGAATGGTGCTCTATGTATCATAACAGGACGATGAGGCTGATTATCTGCACCGATATATTCTAACTTAAATCGCTCTGGTAATGTGTAGTCAACTTGTATGGTTCCAAGTTGCCATCTACGGCCTAGAGCATCCTTGATCATGAAGTCTAGCTTAGGTCCGTAAAATGCTGCTTCACCCAGTTCAGTAGTAGTTTCTAATCCGACCTCTTGGGTAGCTTCGATAATTGCCTTTTCTGCTAGTTCCCAGTTCTCATCTGTACCTATGTACTTTTCTTTATTCTCGGGATCTCTGAGAGATATTTGTGCAGTGAAATTTTCAAAGCCTAACTTCTTAATCACATGAGTTGTCAGTTCTAATACATCTAGGAACTCTCCTTTAACTTGTTCTGGAGTACAAAATATATGTGCATCGTCCTGAGTAAATCCTCTAACTCTTGTAAGTCCATGTAACTCTCCAGTTTGCTCATATCTATATACAGTTCCAAACTCTGCATACCTTACTGGTAGTTCTTTATAGGATTTTGGTTTGTTACCATATATCTCACAGTGGTGAGGGCAGTTCATGGGTTTTAAGAAAAACTCTTCTCCTTCTCTAGGTGTAGTAATCGGTTGAAAACTATCTTCTCCATATTTTTCATAATGGCCAGAAGTGACGTAGAGATCTTTCTTCCCTATGTGTGGAGTTATTACTGGTTGATAACCTCGCTTAATTTGTTCCTTCTTTAAAAAATCTTCTAGCCTTGTTCTAAGTGCGGTTCCTTTTGGTAACCAGATAGGAAGACCTGCTCCCACCTTCTCAGAAAACATGAACAACTCTAACTCCTTACCAAGTTTCCTATGATCTCTCTTCTTTGCCTCTTCGAGCATATGAAGATATTCTGTAAGTTCTTTTTGTTTTGGGAAAGTGATACCATATATTCTTGTCAGTTGCTTTCTCTTCTCATCACCTCTCCAGTATGCACCTGCTACCTTTAGTAACTTAATGGCTTTAATGTTACTTGTGTCTTTTAAGTGCGGCCCTCTGCACAAGTCAGTAAAATTCCCCTGTTGATAAAAAGTTATTTGACCGTCTTCTAGTCCTTCTAACAATTCGAGTTTATACTCATCTCCTTTCTCAGTAAAATACTTTATGGCATCAGCTTTTGAAACTTCTGTTCTTTTGAATTCATTTTTTTGTCTGGCGATCTCTAACATCTTGTCTTCGATCTTTTTAAAATCGTTTATACTAAGTTGTGTATCACCAGTATCAATGTCATAGTAAAATCCATTCTCTATGGCTGGACCTATTCCAAACTTAGTGCCTGGATAAAGTGCTTCTATTGCCTCGGCCAACAAGTGAGCAGAAGAATGCCAAAAAGTATTTTTCCCTTCATCATTTTTCCATGTATTAAGGCTTAATGTAGTCTGCTCTGGCAAAGCTCTATTAGCATCCCATACATCTCCATTTACGGTCGCTGATAGGACATTCCTTGCTAATCCTTCAGATATAGACATGGCTACATCCATTGAGGTTGTACCTACTGGAAATTGTTTTACTGCACCATCTGGCAACGTTACATTAATCATCTCTACGTATTTCTAAATTTTATAATGTGAACAAAGATATTATATCAGTTGTATTATTGATCTATAAACTAGCTAAAGATGATGATTCAAGTATATTCTAAAGAAGATCAGGCCTATGGTGCTTTTAATGGGGGAGAGATAGTCGAGAATAAACCTATTGGCTTTCCGAGAGAAGGAGGGAAGTTAAAACCATATTCCAATATGTTTTATTGGGCAAATGCGATAGCTAAAGTAGATAGCACTATTGGCTTGCACCCACATAAAGGTTTTGAGATTATGTCTTTCGTTTTAGAAGGTAAGATTAAGCACTTTGATACTAAACTTAATGCATGGAAAGAATTGTCAGAAGGGGATGTTCAGATTATTAGAGCAGGAAGTGGGATAAGCCACTCAGAATTTATGGAGGAGGGTTCAAGGATGTTTCAAATATGGTTAGATCCTGATTTGCAAAAAACCTTGACGCAGGATGCGACATATGATGACTATCAAAAGTCTCAGTTCCCAACCACAGTGGATGGTTCTGCTCAGATAACAACTTTGATTGGTGATGGTAGTCCTTTGGTTTTAGATGCAGAAGGAGTGACAACTCAAAGGATAAAGATTATACAATCGCCTTATGTTTATGCTGCATCTAAGGATGAGTCGATAGGAGTATACATATTGTCAGGGTCATTTAGGATCAATGATAAAGAAGCAGTAGTAGACGAATTCATTATGATCAATGAAGCTGATGAAATTGAATTCGAAGGGAAAGGTGAGATCTTTGTGTTTTCTACACCATCAAAACTAAGTTATCAATCTTATATCAAATCAATGCAGTAATTGCGTATCTAGGAAAGAAGAGAGTGAATAAAAAATTAAAATCTACAATCTAATTCTATAGTAGTCGTCAGACAGGTTAGATCATCATCGCAGACTTCTGAATCAAAATCAAAACAGGTAAGTGAAGTTATACCGCCTCTTACGACGTTAAAGGATTGACTTATAGGGCATGGGCAGATTAAATCAAACTCTGCTGCTACGTCTGTGAAAATATTTCTCGTAAAAATTTCTCCGTCTTCAATAAATCCACTTACTAAAGTATCAGCTTGAATCACAATTTTATCATCTATGATAGTCACAAAGTCATCGACATCTGTATCACAATTAAAATCTCTATACCTCGTCCGTCCGTTGGTGGTTGAGATGACAGTCATAATATCATCTGGCTCACCAAACTGAGCAAGGCCATCGACCGAAAACTCTAATTCATCAATTATGGTTGCGAAATCAATGATGTCTCTCTTAAAACAGCTGTCACTTGTGATCTGACGATTATGAATTTGGGTTATATCATAGTTTATATATTTGACCGCACCTATGCTTAGGTTTTCACCAAAAATTCTAAACTCACAACCCGAATGTCCCAATTCGCCTTGAAGAGAAATATTTACTGTTCCTAAGACTATAGGCGTTCCAGCAACTCCTATAAGCTGGTCACTGAAAGCACATAAGTCAAATTCTAAAGTATAATCTGTTTTTACAAGGGGATCATAATTTTTTGGATCAGGGGTAATGATAGGACATGCCGCACTTCTAACCTCAGTATCAGTATTGCTGTGGAAGTGATTCCCTGCAAAGTTTTCATTTTTAAGAATTTCTTGGAGAGCAAGTGTATTGATGAGCTTTGTTGCCTTTGATATTTCGACAACTTGAGAAGCTGAAATGACATTCTCCTCTTGAATTGGATCATTGGAATCAGAGCCATCTTCAAAGACAGTACATGCTGCAATAAACATACAGCCCAACCATAAAACGATGAGATAAATATTTGGCTTCACTCAGAATAATTTAAAACTCGATCCTACTTAAAGAAGTTAGATAAGTAAGTTAAATCAATATGTATAGCCTAAAAACTCTATATAAGTTTTGGTCAGCTGGTTGTCAGTTATTGGAACGGGAAATGTCTGAGGAAGTTATAAAGGGAAGAGAATTATGGATAAAATTGGGTCTAAGGATAGCTCAGACCCAATTTTTGCTTTTTGCGTTATTTTACTTCGAAGGTAATTTTAACATTCACACGGTAAGCTGATACTTTTCCTGAATCAACTACAACACTTTGACTCTGTACATACGCAGACTTAATGTTATTTATACTTTTTGAAGCTTTTTTCACTGCACTTGCTGTTGCATCTTCCCAGCTTTTCTTAGAATCCGCAAGGATTTCTACTACTTTTAAAATTGACATATTGTTATAATCATTTGTTAATAAACGACAAATATATTACATATTTTAATAATATGTGATTAAAACACAATAGCTAGTTCTAGATCGTTTGGCTTTTAACAAATCATTTGGAGATAAGAATTTGATAAATAGTAGGTCGTATAACTACTTTTAAAAAGCTCCTTATATAAACAGAACATCAGATGTAATTAATGAAGCAGATAATAGGTATAATCACTTTCATGCTCTTTTTGCAGGTAGGTTCCTTAATAAGTCAAAATTCAGTTGGCTTATTATCTTATGAGCCCATGTCATCATTTGATGGCTACAACCTCATTTATCCACATAACCAACCATCTGTTTATCTACTAAATAACTGTGGAGAGATAGTCCACAGTTGGCCAGATGAATCAAATTACAGACCTGGAAATGTTGCTTACATCCTAGAAGATGGAAGATTGGTTAAAGCAAAAAGGGAAGCTTCTGTAGTCAATGATCCAATCTGGGCAGGCGGTGGCGGTGCTTTCGTAGAAATTAGAGACTGGGATAATAACTTGCTATGGCAATATGAGTTGAATGATACTTTAAGACGCCTTCATCATGATATCGCTATCACTGAAGATGAAAATATCCTCATGATTGCCTGGGAATTAAAAACTAGAGAAGAAGCAATTGAAGCTGGTAGAGACTCTACAAACCTTAGTGAAGGAGAGCTGTGGGCTGATTATATCTTTGAGGTAGACCCAGCTACAAATGAAATAGTTTGGGAGTGGCATGTTTGGGATCACTTGATACAAGATTATGATTCTACCAAGAATAATTATGGAGTCGTGAGTGATCATCCTGAACTAGTAGACATAAATTGGGATACAAATGATGGTAAAGCAGACTGGATGCATAGTAATGCACTAGACTATAATCCTGAGACCAAACAGATACTCTTGAGTGTTCCTACATTCCATGAGTTTTGGATTATCGATCGTACAACTACTACAGAAGAGGCATCAACTGATAAAGGAGGATTAAGTGCTTTAGGAGGAGACATAATGTATCGGTGGGGTAACCCTGCAGCGTATAAGAGTGGTACGGAAGCTGATCAAAAATTATTTTATCCTCATGATATCCACTGGATAGATGAGTTTGTAGATTTCACTTTTCCAAATTATAACAACATAGCAATTTTTAATAACAGGGTTGGAGATGACTATTCTACAGCAAATATCCTAGCACCAGCTTGGAATATGTATGGTTGGGATTATTTGAAAACTGATGGTGTTTTTGAGCCTGGTAATTTTGAGAAAGTATTCACCCACCCAGATACTACAGCTTTATATTCATCAGGCTTGTCAAGCGTCCAGATATTACCTAATGGTAACACATTAATTTGTTCTGGTAGGTTTGGGTATTCCTTTGAGTTGACACCGAATAATGATATAGTTTGGGAATATAAAACACCACTGGTTATGGGTCAGCCAGCTACTCAAGGAGATACTCTAGCTATAAATAACAATCTTACGTTCAGGCTAAAAAGATATCCAGCTGACTATTCCGGTTTTGATGGTAGAGATTTAGATGCTCTAGGATACATCGAACTCAATCCAGATACTACATTTTGTAATGATGCTTTGACAAGTGTAGAAGATATTTCTTTACCATCGAATATGCACTTATTTCCAAATCCCACTAATCATTTACTGACCATAGAGTGGGATAACATGATAAAAGCAGATTTAGAAATTTATAATCTAACAGGACAGCGGATGGCTTTTTTCCCAGCATGTTCAGGAGGCCGTAAGTATTTAATGACTGACGAATGGAATCCTGGAATTTACATAGCTACACTAAACAGAACCTACTCCGCGAAATTCATTATAGTAGACTGATTCTTCTGAACAACTAAACTTAGAATTATGAAAATGTCATTTAAACATTTCTTTCTCTTCTTTTTATTGGTCGGAATTATTGCATGTTCAAAGGACCCAATTACCCCTGACCCTCCAGCAATAGATAGCCTGCTCAAGGGAGAAATTACCATCACCACCAATCCTAGTGGCGTTGCCCCATTAACCGCTAGATTAGATTTTGAAACTAGTGAGGCAGCATCAGTAGAAGTCAAAGTCGTAGGAAGAAGAGGGACAGAATCAGATATTATAAAAAGTTACCCAGATGTGGACACTGAGTTTAGTCTTATAGTCATGGGGCTATATGCAAGTGAGGAAAACGAAGTAGAGCTAAAGTTTTTAGATGCAGGAGGTAACATACTTTCGACAGAGACGATCACTATTCAGACAAACCCTTTGATAGTAGAAATGCCAAGAATAGAAGTAGATGTAGCTTCTACGGATCAAATGGTTCCTGGCTTAACTATGGTCAACTATTTTGGTTTTAGTAATCAAGGCTTTCCTCAGCGCCCATTTATGTTTGATGCATTCGGGGATATTAGATGGTACCTTGACTTTGCAAATCATAGGTCATTAGGCAATTTGTTTTTTGATGCAGGGATGATTCGTTTAGAAAATGGTAACCTATGTTTTGGTGATATAAGTAGCGGAGCTATCTATGAAATAAACATGCTGGGAGAAATTCAAAATCAATGGAGTCTGCAAGGAAACAGGTTTCATCATGCCGTCTCCGAAAAACCGAATGGTAATATCTTGGCGACGCTTACAGATCCAAGACTATCGACTGTAGAGGACCTGATAGGAGAATTTGATAGAAACTCTGATCAAATAGTAAACAGTTGGGATCTAACCCAATCACTAGATAAAACAAGATATGCGCTAGATACAGACCTGGGTGATGTTACTGTTGATTGGATTCATTGTAATGGTGTAGTCCATGATCCACGTGACAATAGTATCATCGTATCAGGGCTTAGACAAGGGGTGATTAAGTTTTCGGAGGACAATGAAGTGGTTTGGATAATTGCGCCGCATAAGGAGTGGAAAGAAGCTGGGAATGGGAAAGACTTAAATCAGTATCTACTGCAGCCATTAGACGCTCAGGGTAATCCTATAGAAGATCAAGAAATTCTAAGTGGCAACAAAACCCATCCCGATTTTGAGTGGAGCTGGGGCCAGCACTCTCCGCACTTATTGGAAAATGGTAATATAATGATCTTTGATAATGGCGATTTCAGAAATTGTGAATTCACAGGATTTGTTAATTCAAATGCATATAGCCGCGCAGTAGAGTATAAGGTAGACGCTGAAAATAAAACGATACAACAAGTGTGGAGCTATGGTAAGGAGCGAGGCTCAGAAACTTACAGTAGGATTGTGTCTAGAGTAAACTACTACAAAGAAAAAGACAATGTAATCTTCGCTCCAGGTTCACTTAAAGCAAACAATACGAACTTAGGTAAAGTAGTAGAAGTAGATAAATCAAGTAAGCAGGTTGTGTTTGAAGCAGACATTATTCCACCTAGAGCCTTCTTTGGGATTACATTTCACAGTGTTTACAGGATGTCTTTATATCCAGACTAAAAACTTATTTTGATTCATTGATCATTTCTTGAGCTAGATCTCGATATTCTCTTGCTTTAGTATCTGTCGGTTCCATGGCAACTAAGAGATTAAAATGCATTAATGCTCGGTCTAGGGAATCAATGCTCAGATTAAGAATGCCTGCATTCAGATGCGCATCAGTGTACTTTGGGTTGATATTTAAGATTTGGTTATAGGCTTCTATTGATTCAGATATTCTATCTTCGTTTCTATAATAGTCAGCCAGAGAATGCAAAGCCTCTAAATTTTGAGTATCAGAATCAACAGCATTTTGATAATACTTCTCAGCGATTGGTTCTTTTTTCTTCTCGTAGATATTGCCTAGTAATATCCAAGCATCTATCATGTCGGCATCTAATTCTACAGATCGCTGTAGGCTGTTAAGTGCTTTATCTATGTCACCCATTTCTCTAAAATTCATTCCTAGCAAAAAGTATGCGTCGGCATTTTGTGGATCGAGTCGAATGATCTCATTTATAGTCCCTAATGATTCATCATGCTGTTTAAGGATCAAGTAAAACTCGGATAACTTTAGATAAGAGGGGATTCTAGTTGGAAATCTTTCAACCGCTCCCTTCATTGTTTTGACCGCCTCTCTAGATCGTGCACCGTCCAATTGTATGTCTGCTAGAAGGTGATAATAACTTGGTTGGTCGTCTTTAATCTCAATAGCCTTTTTCAAATCTTCTTCTGCTTCAGTATATCTTTCTCTTTGATACAATAGCTCACCCCGCTTTTGCAATAACTCATGACTCAAACTGCTTCTATCTATAAGTTGAGAGATGCCTTGGATTACGGGATCAGCTTCTCCAGATGATACCTCATTGACAGGTTGTAAAGTCGGCTGTTTTTCACTATTACATGCTAGCAAAAAGCAAATACTTAGCATACATAGAAAGTTTTTAATATGTCTAGAAGAAGTCAATAATGGAGTGGATATAGGCATCTTAAGGAATTATTAAATGGATATATGTCAGTAATATATCATTTGGAATAAAGTTTGCATTAAAGAGTGATTATATCACATTAGATGTAAATATAATATGATAATGAACCAATTGATGCTCAGAACCTGGGTTTCATTAATATTAATTGTAGTAACAAGCTTAACTGGATTTGCTTCAGCTAAGGCTGATAAGTATATTAATGAATTCAGTGCGATTGCAGAGTCAGAGATGATGAGAGTAGGGATACCAGCAAGTATCAAGTTAGCTCAAGGCTTGTTAGAATCTAACTGGGGACAGAGTACACTTGCTACTCAAGCAAACAATCATTTTGGAATTAAGTGTGGAAGTCGCTGGACAGGAAAAGAGATGTATAGAGGAGATGATGATTATGGTAGTGACGGAAAATTAATGCAGAGTTGTTTTAGAGCTTATGATAGTGCTTTTGAATCATACATGGCGCATTCCGACTTTTTATTGAGAAGTCGATATGCTAGGCTTTTTGAGAAGAGTACTCTAGACTATAAAGGATGGGCTCATGGTCTTAAGGAAGCAGGTTATGCTACTGATCCAAAGTATCCTGATAAGCTTATCCAAATAGTTGAGAAGTATGATCTACATAGATTTGACAAAGAGATGAACGCTAATTTTATAGAAGAAGTAGCGGTCAATAACACCAGCATGCCAGCAGTAGATATATCTGAGTATAACAAACCTACCGTACCTCATCAAGAAAAAGTAGTAGTAGCAAGGAAAGGAAATGATAAGAGCAATAGAGAAGAATTAAAAGAGGGAAGAAAAGATAGGATAAGAGAAGATAAGACCAAGAGTGGAAATAAAAAATATCACAGTGTATCTACCAATGAGACAATGGAAGATATTGCCCGAGCATATGGCTTGCCATTAAAAAAGTTGTATGCCTACAATAGAATTCCAGAGGGGTCTTCAGTCCTTCCTGGCGAGGAAATAAAACTCAATGGCTATATTCACTGGGGTAGAAAACCAAAGTATATAAAGTCCAGTATCTATCTTAACGATAAGGGTAACCCTAAAGAAGAACTTTTGTTTGAGGGGGAGTTTGATAGTAAAGATTAATCTAGAAAATATTAAATTGGACTAAATAATATCATGAATCCTATCAGATATATAGCGCCAATTCTAATTTGCCTTTTTGCTTTTCAGTCTGAAGCACAGACCTATATTTTTGGTCCTAAATTTGGTCCTACAGTCGGTATCCAACAATGGAATGGAATACAACGAGATGCATTATTTGCAGGTCATGTTGCTGTTTTCATAGAATCATTTGAAGAAGATAACCCAAGTTCTTTGTTTGCACAATTAGGTCTTCATCAGCGAGGGAGTGCTGAGCGGGATCAATTGATTAGCGCGAATTTAGGAGAGCTTTTTAGAAGGACGTTGACCTACAAGTTTAATAATATCTCACTAATGCTAGGAGCTAAGCGACTACTTAATATGGAGTCTAAAGCAAAGCCGTTTTATACCATCGGCATAAGAGCAGAGTATACGGTTAATACAAATTTAGACAGGTACGAGGGTACAGTTTTTCAGACTTATTTTCCAAGCGATTTCTTTGTGAATAAATTTAACTATGGCGTATCTGCAGGGGGTGGATTCCAATACCAGTTTGGAGATCTTGTAGGAGGAGCAGTCGAGTTAACAATTAGTCCAGATGTCTCTAAACAGTATGAACAATTCCCTATCGATGTAATTGATCCTAGAAATGTTGGTGGAACAAGGACACTACCTCAGCAAGATGTAAGAAACCTTAGCCTAGAAATCAGTGTTTCCTTAAGATTACTGAGGAAAGTAGAGTATTATTAAAATTTAACTAAGGGTATCGTCTGAAAAATGCGTCTTATTAGTAGATAGTTTTTTCATACGATATTTTGTAAATCCTCTTCTGATTTCAGTTGAGGATTTTTTTATAGTATGTAGTTTATCTCTAATCTTCTGCTCCTAACGAAGCGCTTAAGTACTCTCTGTTAAGTCTAGCAATATTATCAGTAGAGATTTCTTTAGGACAATCAACTTCACAAGCACCTACGTTAGAGCACATTCCGAATCCTTCCTTATCCATCTGAGCTACCATCTTCCTGACTCTAGACTTATGTTCTATCTGCCCTTGTGGTAATAAACTTAAGTGAGCAATTTTAGCTGATGTAAATAGCATAGCTGATCCGTTAGGACAAGCAGCAGCGCAAGCTCCGCAACCAATACAAGTAGCCGCATCGAAAGCCTTAGCTGCAATTCCTCCTTCTATCGGAATAGCATTACCATCTACTGCCTGACCAGTATTGACAGATACATAACCTCCTGCCTGGATTATTTTATCATAAGCTGTTCGCTGTGTTACTAGATCTTTTACGATTGGGAAAGCTTTCGCTCTATATGGTTCGATAGTTATTGTGTCTCCATCTTTATAATGTCTCATGTGGAGTTGGCAAGTAGTAGTTCCTTGCTGAGGCCCATGTGGTCTGCCATCTATTACTAAGCTGCACGATCCACAGATACCTTCTCTACAATCATGATCAAATGCAATCGGATCTGATTTATCGGAGATCAATTGTTCATTAAGAACATCGAGCATCTCTAAGAATGACATATGCTCATCCGCCTCTACATTGTATAACTTAAGTGAACCTTTAGCGTTCTTATTTTTTTGTCTCCAAACTTGAAGTTTAAGTTTCATAGCTTTCCTTTTATCTAACTATTGGTCAAACAATTATTTGTAACTCCTTGTTTTGAGTTCTACGTTCTTAAATTCTAAATCTTCTCTGTGCATTTTATGATTGCCATCATCATCCCACTCCCAAGCTGCTACATAGGTGTAATCTGCATCGTTTCTTTTTGCCTCTCCTTCTTCTGATGTATACTCTTCTCTAAAGTGTCCTCCGCAAGATTCATTTCTATTAAGTGCGTCTACTATCATGATCTCTCCCATCTCTAAGAAGTCAGCTACACGCGTTGCTTTCTCTAATTCTGGATTATACTCATCTAATTCTCCAGGGATATAAACATCACTATAAAATTCTTTTCTAAGATCTCTTACTAGTCCGATAGCTTTGTTAAGTCCTGCTTCGCTTCTAGACATTCCGCAATACTCCCAGATAATCTTACCTAGTTTTCTGTGGAAACTTTCTACAGATTGATTTCCGTTTATCGCTTTCAGCTTTGCTAGTCTATCTCTTACATCTTGCTCTGCCTGTTCAAACTCTGCAGAATCAGGGCTGATGTTTGGAGTTCGTATTTCTTTAGATAAGAACTGTCCGATTGTGTAAGGGATAACAAAGTAACCATCTGCTAATCCTTGCATTAGAGCAGATGCACCTAATCTATTTGCCCCATGATCAGAGAAGTTAGCTTCTCCGAGTGCAAACAATCCTGGAACATTAGTTTCAAGATTATAATCTACCCAGATACCTCCCATGGTGTAATGGACAGCAGGGAAGATTTTCATAGGCATTTTGTACGGATTCTCTCCAGTGATCTTTTCATACATTTGGAATAGGTTACCGTATTTTTTTCTTACCACATCCTCTCCTAACTTCAGTATCGCAGATGCAGAAGGATTATCTATTCCTTGAGTTAGCGCTTCCGATTTACCATATCGCTGAATTGCTGCTGCAAAATCTAGGTAAACTGCTAAACCAGTTTTACTTACGCCCTTTCCTTCATCACAAGCAACCTTAGCTGCTCTAGATGCAACATCTCTTGGCACTAAATTTCCAAAGGCTGGATATCTTCTTTCTAAATAGTAGTCTCTATCTTCTTCAGCTATATCAAGCCCTGTTTTCTTTCCTTCTTGGATTGCTTTGGCATCTTCTATAGATTTTGGTACCCAGACTCTTCCATCATTTCTAAGTGACTCAGACATTAGTGTCAGCTTAGATTGGTATTCTCCAGATACTGGAATGCAAGTAGGGTGTATTTGTACATAGCAAGGATTCGCCATTAATGCCCCTCTTCTTACCGCTCTCCATCCTGCGCTCACATTTGATCCCATTGCGTTCGTTGATAGGTAATATACATTACCATATCCTCCTGTTGCCATAACTACACAATGTGCTGCGTGTCTATCGATTTCTCCTGTCAATAAATTTCTTGTAATGATTCCTCTTGCTTTCCCATCTACTTTTACAAGATCAAGCATTTCGTGACGGTTATACATTTTCACATTACCATTAGCTATCTGTCTTGATAGAGATTGATATGCACCTAGTAATAATTGCTGACCTGTCTGACCTCTAGCATAAAAAGTTCTAGATACCTGCACACCACCAAATGATCTGTTTGCTAACAAACCTCCATACTCTCTCGCGAAAGGAACTCCTTGTGCTACGCACTGATCTATTATCTCAGTACTTACTTCTGCAAGTCTGTGCACATTAGATTCTCTTGATCTATAATCACCACCTTTGATAGTATCATAGAATAGACGGTAGATACTATCACCATCATTTTGATAATTCTTTGCGGCATTGATACCACCCTGTGCTGCAATACTATGCGCACGACGCGGACTATCATGAAAGCAAAAACATTTTACATTATATCCTAACTCTCCCAAAGTAGCAGCGGCAGATGCACCAGCTAGACCAGTACCTACTACGATTACCTCAAGTCTCCTTTTGTTACCAGGAGCAACAAGGTTCATTTTACTTCTGTACTCAGTCCATTTAGTTGATAACTCACCAGGAGGAACATTACTATTTAGCATGCTTATTAGTTTTGAGAAAAGAAGATTGCAATCGGTATGATCGCAAACGCAATTGGAATTAATATTGAGAAAATATATCCTATACCTTTAATTATAGGTGTATATTTTTTATGTCTTAAACCTAAAGTTTGGAATGCACTAGAGAACCCATGAAGTAGATGAAGCGCTAAAGCAAATAGTCCAACCATGTATGCTAATACGATGTACCATTCTTTGAATGAAATCTGCACCTTTTTGTAAAGGTTTTTAACTTCTACTCCATCATAGGTTACGTATTCTAAGTTATTCCTTTTCATAGCCCACCAGAAATCTCCCATGTGGATTAATAAGAAAAATAAAATTAGGGTTCCTAGAAGTGCCATATTTTTAGAAGCCCAGCTCCCGTTACCTTTTGCACTTACTGCATATTTAGACCCTTTAGATTTTTTGTTTATCGAAGCCAAGACAAGACCTTGTACGGCATGCAATAAGATCAGCGTATAAAGTCCATATGAAATAAACTTAATCAGCGGATTACCAGTCATGAATTTTGCATACAAGTTGAAGGCTTCACCACCATCATTATATAGTAGTTGCAAATTTCCAGCTAGGTGAGCTAACAAAAATGTACACAAGAATAATCCAGTCAGTGACATGACAAGTTTCAAACCGATACTGGAAGTAAGTAAGTTGATGATCCACCTCATAAATGATGACCTTATTGACTAAAACAAAACTAATTATCCAAAAAGCATTAAACAACAAGATTTTGTTCTTCGCCTTATTTAGATTTAGTATAATTAGAACAAATATCTAAAAAACGCCATATAATCCCTCTGATTGGGATGATTAATTAAAATCAGTGATTAAGCGTAATTTTGCATTAGATGTCAAAGCCTAATATCAAGGATTTTAATGCTTTTAGAACTTATTTCCCTGAAATCGAGTTACCAATAACGATAACCGAGGATAGTACGATAGAGTTTAGCAAGTTTAACAAACCAATTGCGCAGTATCTTATCGAGAGCATAATTATCCCTATCGAAGGCGCAGACATTGATGAATACACAGAATTTACGCCTTGTTTTCAATTACCATCGACAGATGATTACTATGCATTAGTTTACTGGAAAGGTGGACTCCTATTGTATGAATACATACTTGTCACATTTGATAAGTCTGGTAATCTAATATCTAGGAAAGTAATCTCAGGTACCAGAGTCGAAAATGAAAAGGTGATACAATCCGTTTGTAATATTGATGATGATTTAATCATTCATATTATTGTAGGTGGTCAAGAACAAGACGCACAATATGATGCTCAGAGTAGCCAGGCTATGAGTATGGAAATCCTAACTTCTGGCGATATAATATTTTCATTGCAAGAGCATTGATTCATGAAGCCATTTAAGATTGTTTATTTTTTGAATAAGAAACACTCTTATGCTGCTTCCACATTTAAATTAAATAATGACTAATAAGAAAAAGAAAATTTTCAAAAAGAAAAAACTTACCCAAGAACAACTCCAAAATGCCATCGGCAGATTACTTCTTAAAAATCCAAAGGCAAAATTTAACGCCAAAGAAATAATCAGAAAACTAAAACTTAAAAACAATAAAGATTCTGTAATCGACTGCTTAGCAGCGATGCAAAGAAGTGGAAAGGTGCAATCCTTTAACGGGAAATATAAACTAGGTAATGGAAAAATCAAATCCACTAAGCCTGGTCAGAAAAAAGGAAGACAATCAATTAAACAAGTTGCTGGCAGGGTAGACTTGATCAGAAGTGGTGCCGCATACATAGTGTGTGATACAGATACTGATGATGTCTATGTGCCACAGAAATTTTTAAATTCTGCTTTACATGGTGATCGAGTTGTAGTAAGTATTCTAAAATCAAGAAAAGGAAGAAAGTCAGAAGGAGAAGTAGTAGAAGTAACAAAGAGGGCTAACAGAAAATTTGTAGGTAATCTACAAGTGTCTAAGAAAGGCGGATTGGTATTAGTCGATCATCCTAAAATGTCTTTTGATGTAAAGATTGATTCTGAGAATCTTAATGGAGCGCAGGATGGCGATAGAGTTATCATAGAAGTAACAAAGTACGGAAGAGGCGGTAAGCAATCTTTCAGAGGTCAAGTCACTAATATCTTAGACTCCTCAGATCGCAACGAAATGGAGATGAATGCAATATTGATCAACAGCGGATTTGAACTAGCGCATAGCGCGGAGGTTATGGAAGAAGTTGCAAAACTAAATGACGATATCACTGAGAAAGATTTAGCTAAGAGAAGAGACATGCGAGGTGATCTAACTTTTACTATTGATCCTCATGATGCTAAAGATTTTGATGATGCAATCTCTTATAAAGTTCTAGAAGATGATGTAGTAGAAATAGGTATTCACATTGCAGACGTAACACACTTTGTAAAGTCGGGTACTGCACTTGATGAAGAAGCATACAATAGGTCTACTTCAGTTTACTTGGTAGATAGGGTTTGCCCGATGTTACCTGAGCGATTATCAAATGAGCTCTGCTCACTAAGGCCTAATGAAGACAAGTTTACTTTCTCAGCAGTTTTTAAGTTTGATGCAAATGGTAAAATTGTAGATAGATGGTTTGGTAAGACGCTTACACACTCAGATAGAAGATACACTTATGAGGAAGCTCAAGAAATCTTAGAATCAGGGAAAGGGGATTATGCAAAGGAGCTAAAAGCAGTAGCAAAGGTTGCAGCGAAGATGAGAAAAGAAAGATTTAAAAACGGTGCAATAAACTTTGAGAGTGATGAAGTAAAGTTTAAGCTAGACGAAAAGAAAAAGCCTATCGGAGTTTATGTAAAGCAACGAAAAGAAGCGAACCTTCTGGTCGAAGATTTCATGTTGCTGGCAAATAAAGAAGTTGCTAGATACATCGCTAAAAAAGTGAAAGCACCAGAGATTCCTTTTGTTTACAGAGTGCATGACGAACCTAATCAAGATAGATTAGCAGACTTTGCATTATTTGCAAAAGAGATGGGTATAAAAGTAAAAATTGATACCCCATCTAATATCGCTAAGTCGCTCAATAAGTTAGCTGAAAAAGCGAAGGAAGATGAGTCGGTAAAATTACTCCAACCACTTGCGATTAGGACGATGTCTAAAGCAGTATATACTTCTGAAAATATTGGGCATTACGGCCTTGCTTTTGATTACTACACTCATTTTACCTCGCCAATTAGAAGGTATTCAGATGTGCTAGTACATAGGATTCTGCAGAAGAATCTAAAAAAGGATGTAAAGCGAGTAAACCAAGAAGCGCTAGAAGCAAAGTGTAAGCACATATCAGCTCAAGAAAGAAAAGCCATCGAAGCAGAGCGAGAATCTACTAAGTACAAGCAAGTTGAATATTTAGAAGGTAAAGAAGGTCAAGTATTTGAAGGTTTCGTTTCTGGAATGATCGATAAAGGAGTCTTCATACAATTGAAAGAAAGTAAAGCAGAGGGTTTAATAAAATTTGATGCATTTAAAGAATCTTACGATATTCAAGATAGTAGGATGAAAGCAGTAGGCAATCGTACAGGAGACGAGATTAAGATGGGCGATAAAGTAAGAGTAAAACTGCTAGAAACCGATATAAACAATCGAGAGATAGAATTGCAAATCGTAGACTAGCGAAATATGAAAATATAATGCAGCCATACTTCACAAACGATGCAGTTGTACTTGGGATATTGCTTTGCATCCTTGCATTTGTATTTTATACCTCTGAGTTTAAGGATGGTTTTTGGAAGAAGTTTTACATGTTTTTTCCTCCTGTAATGGTTTGTTACTTTTTGCCCGCATTACTTAATTGGCCATTGAATATTATCTCTGGTGATGAGTCTCAGCTCTATTTTATTGCGTCTCGATACTTACTCCCTGCCAGTTTGATTTTATTATGCCTTTCGATTGATCTCAAAGGGGTAATGAATCTTGGAAGTAAGGCATTGATCATGTTCTTTGCTGCCACATTAGGAATAATATTAGGTGGCCCCATTGCGCTTCTAATCATATCAAATTTTGCTCCCGACTTAATTGGTGCTAACCCATCAGACATATGGCGGGGCTTTTCTACTGTCGCTGGTAGTTGGATAGGAGGAGGAGCAAACCAAACAGCTATGAAAGAGATTTATCAAGTCGATGACAATCTCTTCGGAACTATGATTATCGTAGATGTCCTAATCGGAAATATTTGGTTAGGCTTCTTACTATACGGTGCCAACTTAAGTGAGAAAATAGATAAGTGGCTTCAAGCTGATAATAGCTCTATAGAGGATCTTAAGAATCGAGTTGCAGATTACAAGAGTAAAGTTGATCGTATACCTAAGACTACAGACTTGATGATTTTAATGGCTGTAGCTTTTGGAGGGGTAGCAGTTTCACATTGGGGGAAGGATGTAATCACACCAATAATGGAAAATTACTCCGAAGCATTAACAAGACTGAAGCTAAATTCTCTTATGTCATCCTTCTTTTGGTTAGTGGTTATTGCGACTACTATAGGTTTAGGTTTGTCATTCACAAGAGCAAGAAAACTAGAAGGTGTCGGAGCATCAAACTGGGGTAGTATTTTCATCTATGTCCTAGTAGCCACGATAGGTATGAAAATGAACTTGAGCGAAGTCGTAGAAAACTTAGGGTTGTTTTCAGTAGGTGTTATCTGGATGTTAGTGCATGTGACCATATTATTAGTAGTTGCAAAACTCATTAAAGCACCATTCTTTTTTGTAGCTGTAGGAAGTCAAGCTAACGTCGGAGGAGCAGCATCCGCACCTGTAGTCGCTTCTGCTTTCAGCCCATCATTAGCTCCTGTTGGAGTACTCATGGCTGTATTAGGCTATGCTATGGGCACCTATGGAGCAATTATTTGTGCTGAATTGATGAAATTCGTCTCCAATTAACCGATTTCGGCCTCTAATTCCTTCATTCACAACACTTTAGACAAATCTTATCGACATCTGTTAACTAAAAGAGGTATCTTTGCAGCCCTATTTGAAATTTGAGAACCTAAAGGTCTAAGTAGATGAGCAAAAAGAGAGTTTTATTTGTTACTCAGGAGATGAATCCATATACGGATGCATCAGAAGTTTCTGAGTTAGTAGCTAAGTTACCTCAATATACACAAGAGAAAGGTATGGAGGTAAGAGTCTTAATGCCTAAATATGGAGTTATTAATGAAAGACGACATAGGCTTCATGAAGTAGTTAGACTTTCTGGGATGAATATCATTGTTGATGACGATGATTTTCCTTTGATAATCAAAGTTGCTTCTCTTCCTGGATCAAGATTACAAGTATACTTTTTAGATAACGAAGAGTTCTTCAAAAGAAAATTTGTCTTTAATGACGCTGATGATAAGCCGTTTGATGATAACTCAGATAGAATGGCATTCTTCTGTAAAGGCGTGATGGAGACCGTAAAGAAATTTGGATGGCCGCCAGACATTATCCACTGTCACGGTTGGATGACTAGTTTAGTACCGACTTACCTTAAGACGGTCTACAAGGATGAGCCTATATTCCAAAACACCAAGGTTATATTCTCTGCATATAATAATGAGTATGAGAAAACTTTCAAGCCACAGTTTTTTACTAAAGCAGCTATCAACGATATTAGTGAAGATGATTTAAGTGATTTTAAACAAGGTAAGAAGATCAATCTTAACACTGGAGGGATTGCGCATGCTGATGGAATAATACAAGGAAGCGAAAAACTAGATAAGGTCGTTCTAGATGCGATTAAAAGTGGTAAGACTCCATCTTTAGATTTTGTAGACGAAGAGAATTATCTTGCGGAGTACATCAATTTTTATAACTCATTTTTAGAAGCTGAAGAAGAAAAGGATGCCTAACCCCTCGTTACGAGTTTTTCTCTATTTGTTTTTAAGTACGATTATTCTTTTTTCTGCGTGTGAAGACTCTACTACAGTAGGAGGAGATATCTTCGGACCTGAAGATCTAGAAGTACTTTTTTCTGACGATACAGAATTGATTGCAACTACAGTCAGACTTGATTCTATTAAAACTTATGATAATACTAGTGAAGCGGTATCATGTCTCCTCAATTCTTTACCGATAAGAAACTGGCAGGCAGGTGCTTTACCAACTCACTACTTAGGTTCTGTTGATGATCCTAAATTTGGAAAGAGCAAGTCAAGTATTTATACCGAAGTTGGTTTTGCAACGACACCTGTTTTTAACGGGACTATTGATTCAATGGTATTGGTACTTGCTTATGATACTATTGCATTTCATGGAAATAAATTCGAATCATTCGATGTAGAGGTTTATAGGGTTTTAGAGCGATTCACGGCAGTAGGAGATGCTGCATATTCTGGTACAGAATTACTTCTATCTGACGAACCGATTGCTAGTAGAGAAGATATCTTTTATAGTCTAGACTCTTTAAGTGTTTCTATACCTGGCGTAGATTCTTCAGCGTTGCAAGCTCCATCCATAAGGATACCTTTTGATCCTTCTAATATCATGGGCTCACTTTTGCCAATAGAGATTTTTCAAAGTGAGGATGCCTTCACTGATACGGAATCGTTTAAGAATTTACTTAATGGGTTGTATATTACTACTGCATCAAATGGTAATTCGATGCCAGGTATAAGGATGAACAGCAGTAGCATAGAATTGTACTACAAAGATGATGATGGCGACAGGACTATTTATCAGTTTGGGTTGTTTAACACTAATCTAATAAGTTTTAATCATATCGAAAGTGATAGAGCAAGTAGCGTGGCTGGTCAAGCAGCTGCATCTGGAAACTCCCCTGACAACTTGATCTATGTATCTGGTCAGGATGGTTTTGATACATATATTGATTTCTCTGATGTAGATAGATTTCAAGATGTTACTTTGAATAAAGCTGTTTTAGAATTTACAGTACAAGAGCCTACTGGAACAGAAAGTGGATTCTTTAAACCTAGTCCTAGCCTTATTGTAAGCCAACTTGGCGACAATAATGAGTTAATATGTATAGAAGATATGAGTCTGGGTTTCCCGAGCACATTTGTCGGTTCACTTTTTGGTGGTGATATAGAAGAAGTAGATGAGAGTGGAACTGTATTAAGAAAGTATAAGATGAATATTACCTCCCATGTTCAAAATTACCTCAATGGGAGCGTTAGTCCTACCTTGGTGCTTTCCGTAGATAATAGGACAGATAATGCATCTAGAACCGTATTATTTGGTCCCAACCATCCTACAAATCCAGCTAAGCTAATGCTGACATATACTGCTCCGTAGCTCTTATCCGTTTATTTAATATCCAATAAAACTGAAGACTAAAATCTAATAAAACTGAAGATTAATGTGCGGAATAGTAGCCTACATTGGCGATCAAGATGCGTATCCTATAATTATAGATGGGCTCAAAAGATTAGAATACCGTGGTTATGATAGTGCAGGAATAGCACTTCTCGATGGCTCTCTCAATTGTTATAAAAAGAAAGGAAAGGTAAGCGAGTTAGAAAAGTTTGTCAACGGCTCTAACAAGGAAGGTTCGCTTGCAATCGGGCATACTCGATGGGCTACTCATGGTAAACCAGATGATATTAATGCTCACCCACATCTCTCTGGAGATGGTAGGCTTGCTTTGGTACACAATGGTATCATAGAAAATTACGCTCCCCTCAAGAAAGCACTTGTAGATTTAGGCCATGAGTTTAAGAGCGAAACAGATACTGAGGTGCTAGTTCACCTGATAGAAGAAATCCAAAATAAAGGAGACATCTCTCTAGAGGACGCTGTTCAATTAGCGTTACAAAAGGTAGTAGGGGCATATGCAATAGTTGTGTTTGATACAAATGATCCAAACACTTTAGTAGGAGCTAGAAAATCTAGCCCTTTGGTATTGGGAATAGGAGATGGGGAGCACTTCATAGGATCTGATGCAACTCCAATTATCAAGTTTACAAATCAAGTAGTATATCTAAAAGACGAAGAGGTAGTAACAATCAAGAGAGGTGAGGGTTACACGATAAGAAACTTGGATAATGAGTTGATGGAGTCAGAAGTACACCAGATAGATTTAAAGTTAGAGGAGCTAGAGAAAGGCGGCTATGAGCACTTCATGATGAAAGAGATTCATCAGCAACCAACCACTATCTGTGAAAGCATGAGAGGGCGGATTAATGTCGAGAATGAATGGGTGCAGTTAGGTGGTATGATGGATCACATAGAGGAGATATCTAATGCTAACAAAATTATAATTGTTGCTTGTGGTACATCATGGCATTCAGGATTGATTGGGGAGTATTTGATAGAAGACTTAGCTCGTATACCAGTAGAGGTAGAGTATGCGTCAGAGTTTAGGTATAGAAATCCTATTATTGGTAAAGGTGATGTAGTTATTGCTTTATCTCAATCTGGTGAGACAGCGGATACCTTAGCTGCTCTAGAGTTAGCAAAGGAGAAGGGTGCACTCATTTATGGAATTGTAAATGTAGTAGGATCTTCAATTGCGAGATTAACTGATTGCGGATCTTATATCCATGCAGGTCCTGAGATTGGAGTGGCATCCACAAAGGCTTTCACCGGACAGGTTACTGTGCTAACAATCATGGCATTGCATCTAGCGAAGTTAAAAGGAACCATTACAAAAGAATAC
Organism: uncultured Saprospiraceae bacterium; assembly: GCA_937929885.1. Taxonomy (GTDB): domain Bacteria; phylum Bacteroidota; class Bacteroidia; order Chitinophagales; family Saprospiraceae; genus CALFUQ01. The sequence continues at coordinate 48,902 of CALFUQ010000077.1, read as the reverse complement.
TTTAAGCAATTGTTAGTAGGTCTGGATGCGATCCCAGCTAAAGTGCAGAAAGTATTAGAATCAGATGGGCAGTTAAAGTATATAGCGAGTGAGATTAAGAATGCAGCTAACGCGCTATACCTAGGAAGAGGATATAATTTCCCAGTAGCGTTAGAAGGAGCACTTAAGCTGAAAGAAATTTCTTACATCCATGCGGAAGGATATCCAGCAGCAGAAATGAAGCATGGCCCTATTGCGTTGATTGATATCTACATGCCTGTGATTATCATAGCGACTAATTTGAGCGCTAGAGAGAAGATATTAAGTAACATACAAGAAGTCAAAGCAAGGAAAGGGATGGTAATCGCTATCATTACCGAAGGAGATGATGAGATTAAAGAGATATCTGATTACAGTATCGAAATCCCTTCTACTGAGGAGCCTTTGACACCACTCCTATCGGTTATACCACTCCAGTTATTATCGTATCATATAGCTGTTATGAGAGGTTGTAATGTAGATCAACCTAGAAATCTTGCAAAATCAGTAACAGTAGAGTAGCCAAAACACTATAAATCAATCTATTCCGCGATTTTTTATCTAATTTCGCGGCTTATATAATTAAATATTATGGCGGCAGAAGCGCATAAAATGGAGTACAATTCGCAAAGGAACAAACTTGCGATAGCGGAATATGGGAGAAATATCCAAAACCTATTAGCTCATGTAGTTGAGACCGAGGATGATGAAGAAAGACAAAAGTTGGCTAATAGAATGGTAGCACTTATGTTGCAAATGAATCCTCAGAGTAAAAATCTAGCAGAGTATAAGGATAAACTTTGGAGGCATGCATTTATGATCACTGACTATAAACTTAATGTAAAGACTCCTAGTGGGGAAGTGCCAGAAGAAACGGAGAGAAGATTAAAACCACAGCAGCTTACTTATCCTTCAGGCCGAAGTAGAAAGAGACATTACGGTCACAGCGTCCAGGATATGATCGATAAAGCAATAGCGATGGAAGATGAGGAGAAGAAAAGTATGTTTGTAACTGTTATAGCTTCATATATGAAATTAGCTTATCAAACATGGAATAGAGAGCACTATGTAAATGATGAAATAATCAAAAAAGATTTGGCTGAGCTATCAGGAGGTAAGTTAGAAGTAGCTGAAAATGTTTCGATTGACTATACTAAAAGTCAAAGTATGAATAGACAAAGAAGAAAGCCTTCAAGAAATAATCACAAAGGCAGATCTAATAACAATAATAGACATAGAAGAAGACGTTAGATAAACAACTATAAAAAATTACTTGAGGGTTTAAGGTAGAAATACTTTAGACCCTTTTTTATTTAGACTAATTATAATAGTCAGATTACCCAATTTAGAACAAGGAAAGTAAAAATTGAAATGAAAGGAAATGCATTCAGAGTACAAGGAGGAGCAAGCTTAAGCGGATCAATACAAGCGCAAGGAGCAAAGAATGAAGCACTACAAATTTTATGTGCAACATTATTGACTGCTGAAGAAACAATTATCAGTAACGTACCTAATATCATTGATGTAAATAAGCTTATCACCTTGATTAAAGGCCTAGGGGTCAAGGTTACCAAGCTTGGAGATAACGAGTACAAGTTTAAAGCTGATGAAGTAGATTTAGAATATTTTGGATCAAAGACTTATCAAGATAATGCAAGATCTATTAGAGGGTCGGTCATGTTGCTAGGGCCCCTTTTAGCAAGATTTAAAAAAGCATACCTGCCTAAACCTGGTGGGGACAAAATAGGAAGGAGAAGACTCGATACTCACTTTCATGGATTTACCAAGCTGGGAGCAAAGTTTGAATATGATGAAGGAGAAGATAAATACTTTTTAGAAGGCTCTGCTCTTAAAGGAACCTATATCTTAATGGATGAGATCTCTGTAACAGGTACAGCGAATATTGTGATGGCTGCAGTGTTAGCCAAAGGGACAACCGAAATATTCAATGCTGCATGCGAGCCATATTTACAGCAGCTATGTAAGATGCTTAATTCTATGGGAGCTAAGATATCTGGAGTAGGCTCTAATCGATTACACATTGAAGGTGTAGAATCATTAGGTGGTACTTCTCATAGAGTTATGCCAGATATGATCGAGATTGGTAGCTTTATAGGTCTAGCAGCTATGACTAATTCTGAAATCAAAATCAAAGATGCGTACAAAGCAGACCTAGGAATCATTCCTTCTGTATTTGAGAAAATAGGTATCACTGTTAGCCAATCAGGAGATGACATGGTAGTGCCAGCAATGGATACATACGATATACAGAGCTTTATAGATGGTTCTATTATGACGGTTTACGATGCGCCTTGGCCAGGCTTTACGCCAGACCTTATGAGCATACTATTGGTTGTTGCTACTCAAGCAAAAGGAAGTGTACTCATACATCAAAAAATGTTTGAGAGTAGATTGTTTTTTGTGGATAAATTGATTGATATGGGTGCTAAGATTATTTTGTGTGACCCGCATAGAGCTACGATTATCGGACTTAATAATGAGCAAAAACTAAAAGGAATAAAAATGAGCTCGCCAGATATTAGAGCAGGAGTGTCATTGCTAATTGCAGCACTCTCAGCAGAAGGGGAGAGCATCATCTCCAATATTCAGCAGATTGATAGAGGTTACGAGAATATAGATGGGAGATTAAATGCATTAGGTGCAAAAATAGAGAGGATAGACGACTAATCAATTTTAAGTTTTGCGATCAATAGCAAAATTTACTAGTTCTCTTAGAGAGTTTCTAGCTGGTGTTTCTGGGAAATGTTCTAGCAATTTTAAAGCTTCGTTTTTATAATTCTGCATAACTCCTGCAGCATAGTCTAGTCCTCCGTTTTCTTTTACAATCTTGATTACTTGATTCACTTTTGCAGAATCTTTATTGTGCTTTTTCACTGTATTAATGATAAAGCGTTTAGTTTTTCGGTCCGATTTGTTAAGCACATGGATGAGTGGTAGAGTCATCTTTCTTTCTTTGATATCTATACCTTTTGGTTTGCCGATACTCCCACCTTCTCCATAGTCAAAAAGATCATCTCTAATTTGATAAGCTATACCAACCTTCTCACCAAATTGCCACATTTTTTCACTGATTTCTTTGTCCTTAGTAGTGGAGTAAGCTCCAGCGCTACAAGCGGCTGCCATTAAAGAAGCCGTTTTTTTCTTGATGATATCATAGTAAATGTCTTCTTTGATATCTAATTTTCTAGCTTTCTCGATTTGGATTAATTCGCCCTCAGTAATTTCATTAAATGCTTTGGTGATAGCTTTCAGTGAATATATTTCATCCTTGTCTAATGCCAACGTCAAACCTCTTACTAAGAGATGGTCACCTACGAGTACAGCTACTTTGTTTTTCCACAGTGCACTAACTGAAAAAAAGCCCCTTCGCAGATGAGCGTCATCTACAACATCATCATGTACTAGCGATGCGGTATGTAAGATTTCTATCAAAGAGGCGGCAGTAAAGGTACTCTCATCGATATTATCACTAAACATCTTAGCAGATAGAAACACAAACATCGGCCTGATTTGTTTCCCCTTCCGCTGTATGATATAGTACATGATTTTATCAAGCAGCGCTACTTGACTCTTCATAGACTCTTTGAAGTGAGATTCGAATTGTTTTAATTCTTTTTTAATAGGCCCTTTTATGGTTTCTAGGGACTTACTCATGGTAAAGATTCATCATAGGATAGATATGATTAGCAAGATACTCAATGTGTTATCAATCAAACATTTTAAATAAGGATTAGTTACGTACTAGCTGACATATTTTGATAATTATCTTAACCTCCATTATCACCAGATTAGCTACCTTACGAGCATATTAATAACCTGAGATTTAAGTGTTAGAGTTTTTTAGAAAAAATCTTTTTTTCAATTCGATCTTGCTTCTACCTTACGTAGCTATTGTTAGGATATATTCTATAATTCGTCCTCGATCATATGAATTGCATGCAGAAGATGGTTACCTAAATCATTTGGTTTTTTCTGCCTTAAATGATTTCCTTCTTACACAATCTATCATAGGTATCTTAATAGTTTTTTTTCAGGCTACTTTTATTAACTATATCGTTAATAAGAATAGGATTGCCTTGTTACCTAATTTACTCCCAGGTGTCGCTTTTGTGTTGCTAGTAAGTGCACTCCCATCTTTTCAAATATTAAACCCAATCTTAATTTCTATTCTGTTTCTATTGGTCGCTTTGAACAGTTTATTCTTATGTGCTAGCAAGTTCGCCAGTTCGGGTCAGATTTTTAATATCAGTTTTTTTATTGGTCTTGCTTCCATGTTTTATTTTCCATGTTGGATGTTTCTGATTGCGGGGTATATCAGTTTAGTAACCATAAGATCGTTTAAAGCCAAGGAAAGATTTCAATATTTGATTGGAGGAGTTGTTCCTTATTTTTTATTCAGTACATATTTTCAGTGGTATGATGTGATTGACACTTATCTGTCTTCTTATCTATCAGAGAATGTTACAGTTGCTAATTTTACCAAGGGATTTAGTAACTATCAGATTGCAGTAGTAGTTGGCTTTGTTTTGCTTGCTGTGTTTTCATTCTTCAAATACAATGATTACCGAAAAAAGAAAAATGTAGCTGCTCAGAAGAAAATTGATATCCTTTATTGGTTTTTGCTCTTCACGCTTCCTATGTTGTTCTTTTGGAAAAACTTAGAATTAAATCACTTCTTAATACTAGTACCATCCTTATCTATATTTTTTGGGATGTTTTTGCTTAATTTGAAAAACAAATTTCTCGCAGAATCTCTTCATTTAGTAGCCATGATCTTAATCTGGTTCACCCAATTTCAGTTTACGGGCTTCTAGTTTCCTATTCACTAGCATATTGAGTACTTTTGACGCATTAAAGATTTCTTTAATATAACATTTGCTTTAATTACTCTTCCCAGCGCCAACATTGGAAACAATATAAGCTTACTATAAAATAGTTAGAAGAGGAGAATATGTCTTGTGTAAAACCTTCTATCGTTATGAAAGCTTAAATGCAGTTAATTATTTATTAATGTGTTAGCATAGGTTTAGTTCTGGTAAGTAGATGGTATAGCTTTGTGTTTCTTTATATAAAAACATATGAAAAAGATTTTGTTGTCATTTTGTATTTGCCTTTTTGGCGTGTTAAGTCAGGCGCAAATCAATCCTGTTAGTTGGTCATTTGGAGCGGAGCATATAAGCGGATCTAAATACTTAATAAAGTTCAATGCAGATATAGAAAAGAATTGGGTGGTTTATAGCCAACATATGGATGAAGATGGTCCAGTTCCAACTGGTTTTTTCTTTACGGAAAATGAAGCCTTCAAACTTGTAGGAGAGGTAGAAGAAAAATCTAAAGCCATCAGAGAGATGGATGATCTGTTTGGAATGGAAGTGGTGAAATTTAAAGACAAAGCAGAATTCGAACAAGTTGTAGAACTAAAAACTGAGAGCGCAACAATTAGTGGTGAACTAGAGTACATGACCTGTGATGGTGCTAAGTGCTTGCCTCCTAAAACTATAGAATTTAATATCAAGATAGAATAAACTCCTCTTCACTATGCAGACTCAAATTAGACTACAACTATTAGTACTTTCTTTCCTGTTATTTTCTGCGACTGCCTTTAGTCAAATTCTCGAACCAGTAAAATGGTCCTTCAGTTCTAATCCTATTAGTGACGGTGAGTACGAGTTAATCTACACCGCAACGGTAGATAAAGGCTGGACTATTTATTCTCAATATACATCAGATGATGGGCCAGTTCCTACATCGATTAACTATGATACCGAAGGAGGTTTTGAGTTAGTAGGTAAAGCCGAAGAGTCTGGACATCAGAAGAGAGGTATGGATGCCATGTTTGGTGTAGAAGTAATAAAGTTTCTAGACGATGAGCCATTTGTAATAAAACAAAGGGTTAAGGTTAAAGATGATCTCAAGTTGGTCGGTTATATAGAATCGATGGCTTGTGATGATACAAAGTGTTTGCCACCGACTGGAGTAGATTTCGAATTTGATCTTAAGGGTAAGGCATCATTACCTGAGACTACATCAGTAGTACCTGAACCTAAGGAAATAAAATCCGCAGAACAGAAAACTGAAGTTGTAAAAGAAGTAAAGACGGAAGTGGCTCAAGTAAGTACGCCCAAAAAAGTTATAGCAATAAAATCTGCAGCTGAGAATACAAATTTAGTACAGAGTCAAAAAGAAGAAAAAGAAACTAGCCAACCAGATATCGCATTAGAAGAGTCTTCTGAAAGCTGGACTAAACTAGAGAAAGAAGCTCATGTGCAATGGGATGTTTCTTTGTCGAAGTTGGCTGATGATGACCTATACTTATTTACCGCTAAGAGTAATATTGATGAGGGCTGGGCTACTTATTCACATTACACTGAAGAAGGAGGGCCAGTACCTACAGAAATTATCATAGAGTCTGAGAACACGGAGTTAGTAGGTAAGGCAATAGAAATTGGAAAAAAGAAAGAAGCACCAGAACCATTATTTGATAATGTAAATGTAATCAAGTATGAATCAGGATCAGGTTATGAGATTAGTCAAAAAATTAAGCTCAATAAAAATGAAATTTTAAAGGGTTATCTGACCTTCATGGCTTGTGATCAGTCAAAGTGTTTAATGGCGCAACCATTAGATTTTGCATTTGATAGTGAAGGAAAATTTCTTACTCAAGATGATTTGGCTCAGAATAATGATGTCGCCTTAGTAGCATTGAATGGTAACGAGATAGACCAGATAAGACCGACAATAGTAGATACCTACAAAGAACCAATTGGTGATTGTGGTGATTCTAAATCTACAGACAATAGTATTTTCTGGATGTTCATTTTTGGATTCGGTGGTGGTTTGTTAGCACTGCTCACTCCATGCGTTTTCCCGATGATACCATTGACAGTAAGTTTCTTTACTAAAGATACTAAGCGTAAAGGATGGGTTAATGGATTAATCTATGGAGCATCGATTGTTGTGATCTATGTGGTGATGGGATTAGCTATCACAGCATTATTCGGAGAAGAAGCACTTAATAGACTATCGACTAACTGGATAGCTAATACTTTGTTCTTTATCATCTTCGTAATTTTTGCATTTTCGTTTTTTGGATTTTATGAAATACAACTTCCGAGTTCATGGGCAAATAAGTCAGATCGAATGGCAGACAAAGGAGGAATTATAGGAATATTTTTTATGGCATTTACCTTAGCACTAGTTTCATTTTCTTGTACTGGTCCTATAATCGGTACCGCCATAGTGCAGGCCGCCTCCAATCAAGTAGGCCCAGCTGTAGTGATGACTGGTTTTGCCTTAGCTTTAGCGATTCCTTTTGGCTTATTCGCAATTTTTCCTTCTTGGCTTAACACATTACCTAAGTCGGGTAGTTGGATGTCATCTGTCAAAGTAGTCTTAGGGTTTTTAGAGCTAGCATTGGCACTTAAGTTTTTATCGGTGGCAGATCTAACTAGTCATTGGGGTATTTTAAAATATGAGGTCTTCATGGCATTATGGGTAATCATAGGAGCATTAATGACATTGTATCTATTTGGATTTATAAAATTCCCTCATGATAGTCCAATCAAAAAACTATCGTTACCAAGAAAAGGCTTTGCAGTAGCGTCACTTATTTTGACTTTATACCTTTGTACAGGATTTACAAAAAACGTCGATACGCAAGGATATAAAGCATTAGGACTAATGAGCGGAATCGCTCCTCCTACTAATTATAATTTATGGAATCCTCCACCAGATGTAGATAAGGATATCAAAGCAAAGTATGGTTCATTCTCTAAATGCGCTAATAACATTGATTGCTTCAAAGATTACTATGAAGGATTAGCATATGCTAAAGAACAAAAGAAGCCTGTACTCATAGATATGACAGGACATGGTTGTGTGAACTGTAGAAAGACGGAAGATCTCATCTGGGTAGATCCAGAGATAAGATCTAAATTAAGTGAAGATTTTGTGTTAGTCTCACTTTATGTAGATGACGATAAGAAGTTAGATACACCAATGGTTTCTAAATCAAGAAATAAGAAAATTAGAAACGTAGGTAACAAGTGGGCAGACTTCCAGATAGTTAATTTCGGACAGAACTCTCAGCCACTCTATATCATGATGACACCTGATGAAGAAGTTATGGCACCACCAAGAGGTTTCGAAGAAGGGATCGATAATTACAACGATTATCTTAGCTGTGGACTTAAAACTTTTGAGTCGATTAAGCTTTAGTACTTTTCCTCAACCTAGTACGCTATAATTTACAAATGGAAAGGGAGACTTTCTTTTCTCCATGGAAATGGAGAAAGATGGTTAAGCAAAGTCAAAATTGGTTACAGGATAGGTTATGATGTTTAGTAGATATAAAGAATAAGAAAAGCCCTCTCAATTTTTTGAAAGGGCTTTTCTTTATGAAGTATAAACTTCTAATTTCTTTTCTGCTAGTAATTCTAAACTATTGTCCCTTCATCATCAGAAGGAGTCACATCTTCTTTCGTCAAGTCTGTACTGTTATCATCTTTTTTAACCACTGTTTCTCCATCGCTATCCGATACTGCAACACCTTCATTTACCTCTTCTTCAATTGCAAATGGTCTTGGGCCAATCAATCGTTCCACATCGGATTTAAGTAATACTTCTTTTGTTAATAGTTCTTGAGCTAAGATGTCTAGTTCTGATCTGTGCTTTTTAAGTAGGTCTTGTGCTCTTGCGTATTGGGCTTCAGCAATTTTTCTTACTTCATCATCTATTTTAGTAGCAGTGTCATCAGAGTAAGGTTTGTTAAATTGATCTTGAGACATACCATAGAAAGATACATTTCCGACTTTATCATTCATTCCGTAGACAGCTACCATGCTATACGCCATCTTTGTGACCTGATCTAAATCGTTTTGCGCACCAGTAGAGATTTTGTCAAATATAATTCGCTCCGCTGCTCTACCTCCAAAGGTCATACACATCCTGTCTTCCATCTGCTCGGTCCTAGTAATGTATTCCTCTTTAGGCAAGTATTGAGCGTATCCTAAGGTGCCGACTCCTCTCGGTACGATAGTTACTTTTACTAGAGGGGAGGCATGTTCTAAGTACCAACCGCAGATAGCATGTCCTGCTTCATGATAAGCTATAATCTCTTTTTCTTTCGGTGAGATAAGTTTGTTCTTTTTCTCTAATCCTCCGATAACTCTATCTAGTGCGTAGTTAAAGTCATCCATATCTACAGCTTTCTTATTTCTTCTTGCTGCTACTAGTGCGGACTCATTACATACATTGGCAATATCAGCACCTGCAAATCCTGGTGTCATCTCAGCGAGAACAGCAGGATTGATAGATGGACCTATTTTGATAGTTTTTAGGTGCACCTTAAAAATTGCTTCACGTCCTTTAAGATCTGGTCTATCGATACCTATTTGTCTATCAAACCTTCCAGGTCTTAGTAATGCAGAATCTAGAACATCTGGACGGTTTGTAGCAGCCATAAGGATAACCCCCTTATCTGTACTAAATCCATCCATTTCTACTAGTAACTGATTAAGTGTATTTTCTCTTTCATCGTTTCCACCTTGCACAGCTCCTTTGCCTCTCGCTCTACCGATTGCATCTATCTCATCTATAAACACGATACATGGTGCCTTCTCTCTAGCTTGCTTAAACAAGTCTCTCACTCTCGATGCTCCCACTCCTACAAACATCTCTACGAAGTCAGATCCAGATATAGAAAAGAAGGGAACCCCCGCTTCTCCTGCCACTGCTTTTGCAAGCAATGTTTTACCAGTACCAGGAGGGCCTACTAAAAGCACACCCTTAGGAATCTTACCCCCAAGCGAAGTATATTTTTTAGGATTCTGTAAGAAGTCTACTACTTCCATTACCTCGACCTTAGCTTCATCTAGTCCTGCTACATCTTTGAAGGTCACTTCTACCTTTGCATCGTTATCAAATAGGGTAGCCTTAGACTTACCGATATTAAATATCTGTGCACCAGGACCTCCTCCTCCAGAAGAAACCCTTCGCATAATGAAAAGCCACAGCCCGATAATCAATAGAAAAGGTAAAACCCAATTAAGGATAGGGCCTAGCCAATTTGTTTCAGTTATTGACTCGTAATCTATCGGATAGCCTCCTTCATTGAGAGCATCAATCTTCTCCTCAAAAGTCCGCATATCTCCTATCTCAAAAGTATAATGAGGCTGTAGCGCATTGAGCTTAGTATTTTCCTTAAGGTCAGGGTACTTCTCTAGGCTCTCCTTTTTAAGGAAAACTTGTCCTTTTAATTTATTGACCACTTTGATATCTGCTACATCATTAGCTTCTACCATTTTGATAAACCCTCTCATGGTAGTGGTCTGAGTCTGGCTTTGATAATGGATGTAAATATTCAAAGCTAGGATCACGAGGATAATAACACCATACACCCAATACGAGTTGAATTGAATTTTATTATTACCTGGTTTGTTGTCTTTCTTATTTTCGGCCATGCCGCTGTTTATTTCTTTTTATGAATATACCTTCTTAATACGTATTACTTGATCTATATGTTTTCGTATTCTGTGATTTTTGCATCACTCCATAGATCTTCTAAGTCGTAAAAAGTCCTTGTTTCTTTATAGAAAATGTGAATTACAATGTCAAAGTAATCCACTAAAATCCAATTTGCATGTTGTTCTCCCTCTGTCCAGCTTGGTCTTAGTCCAGTTTCATCCCTTATTCGCTTATAGATATTATCAGAGATACCTTTAACTTGGGTATGAGATTCTCCTTCACATATCACAAAATAATCAGCAGGAGACTCGTCTAATTCTTTTAGATCAAGCTTTAAAATCTTTTTCCCTTTTATATCTTGAATTGCATCTATGATAAGATCACAAAGCGAATCAGAATCGCTGGCTATTGGGACTGCGGGAGAAGTTTTTGTCAAATTTTTTTATTAGTGAAGTGAATTAACTATCTGTTATTAAATCGCTTCAAAGTTTATATCTAAGTTCGTATTCAAAGTTAACCAAAAATTGCGTCATTGATACCTAAGCCTAAAGCTACATATATCGGAAGCCCCCTCTTAGAATATGAGACGTTAGACTCTACTAACACATTTTCACAAGATCTGGTTTCAAAAAGTAATCCAAGTGAAGGAACTACCGTATTAGCACACTTTCAGTCAGCTGGCAAAGGACAATATGGCAGAGTTTGGGACTCAAAAGCTAAAGAAAACATCACATTGTCAATTATCTTGCGGCCGACTTTTTTAGCAATAAAGGACCAGTTCTACTTAAATGTCATCACTTCCTTAGCCGTAGCTGAATGTTTAGAGTATTATGTGAAGGATGTAGTGAAAATTAAATGGCCTAACGATGTCTATATTAAGCGAAACAAAATTTGTGGAATCCTGATCCAAAATAACTTACAAAGTCAACAGATATCTAATTCAGTTGTTGGTATAGGTATCAATGTAAATCAAGAAACATTTCACAAAGACATTCCTAACCCTACATCTTTAACTAGGGAGTGTGGGCAACAACTAGATTTACTAGAAGTAAGAAAATTACTATTTGGATTAATTGAAAAATATTATTCAAAACTCAAGGAAGGTAAATTTGAAAACTTGCTTTCGGAATATCAAGATAGATTATATATGAAAGATGTACTTTCTAGATTTAAACTTAATGATAGAATTATTGATGGAGTTATTCATTCTATTAATGAGCTTGGTCAACTGGTGATAAAAATTGATGGAGCATTAGAAAGCTTTAGCAAAACAGAAATACAATACCTTAAATGAAAGCTACCATAGTCACGATAGGGGATGAGATATTGATCGGTCAGATTATAGATACAAATTCTGCATGGATTGGTAAAAAGCTAAATGATATTGGGATAGATGTCACAGAAATCCTATCTGTCAACGATTCACGAGAAGGAATTTTGAGTGGATTAGAAAGAGCTACGAAAATTTCTGACCTGATATTGGTAACAGGAGGACTAGGGCCTACCAAGGATGATATTACTAAGTCAGTCCTTGCAGAATTCATGAACGACAAACTTGAGTTTAGCGAAGAGAATTTTAGCCTGATAAAAAAAATGTTTGAACGAAGGAATATCACTATCACTCCTTCACACAAAACTCAATGCTATCTTCCATCGACAGCTACCCTGATTCAGAATAAGATGGGTACAGCCCCTGGCATGCTTTTCAAAAAAGATGGTAAGACGATTATCTCCATGCCTGGCGTAACTTATGAGATGAAATATATCATGGAGAATGGAGTCATCCCAATGTTTAAAGACAAATCAGATAAAGTAATTATACACCGCACTATCAGGACGGCTGGGATGGGGGAATCAAATATAAGTGTGCGGATAGAAGATATAGTTACTGAATTGCCAGAGCATATTAAAATTGCTTATCTGCCATCGCTAGGTAATGTAAGAATCAGATTAACGGCCATAGGGCAAGATAGATCTGAGCTGCAAAGCAACATTGATGATTTCGAAAAAAGAATAGTAGAAGAATTACAAGATCTGGTGTACGGGTATGATAAAACATTGTTAGAAGAAGCATTTGGAATAGTTGCCAAAAAACATAGCGTAATGATTGGATTAGCAGAAAGCTGCACCGGGGGTAATATTGCTAGCAAAATCGTTTCCGTTCCTGGCTCTTCGGCTTATTTCAATGGTGGAGTAGTTGCCTATTCTAATGAATTAAAAATGAAGCTATTAGGAGTCAATAAAAACACGCTAGACAATCATGGCGCTGTAAGTGAACAAACTGTACTAGAAATGCTGTCAGGGGTGCTTAAATTAACAAATACAGACATTGGCGCAGCAGTATCAGGTATAGCAGGGCCAACAGGCGGCACTCTAGATAAACCTGTTGGAACTATATGGATAGCATACGGATCTGAGCAAAAGCAAGAGACTTTAAAACTGCTGCTAGGCAAGGATAGAATCAAGAACATAGAATATGCTACTACCGTAGTACTTAATCTACTCCGCAAGTTTATAATGGCCAATAAATAAGCTAAATTTGTCTTTAGAAATTTCTAAAATTACCACATAGAGGAATGGCCAAAGTAGATCTGATAATGCCCAAGTTAGGAGAGAGTATTATGGAAGCTACTATCTTAGAATGGCACAAAAAACCAGGTGATAGAGTAGAGCTAGATGAGACAATATTAGAAATAGCAACAGACAAAGTAGATACAGAAATCCCATCTCCAGTTGCAGGCACTGTCAAAGAAATACTTTTTGAAAAAGATGATATTGTTGCAATAGGTACAGTAATCGCAATCATAGAAACTGAGGGAAAAGCAGAATCGGATGAATCAAAAGAATCTGTTGTAGAGGAAGAAATCGAAACTCCAACAATCCCTAAAAAGCAAACGCCAAGCGAACCAGAGAAAATTGAAACTCCACCAAAAGAGGTACCTCAAAAATTAGAATCGCAAAGTCAAAAAGATGTTAATCGGTTCTACTCTCCACTAGTCCTTAATATCGCTAGACAAGAGCAAATACAATTTGCAGAATTAAATCTAATAGAAGGCACTGGTGCTAATGGAAGAGTAACTAAAAAAGATCTCACCAGTTATATTGCAACTCGCTCTGAGCAACCATCAGATCCATATCAGTTTGCTAGATCTAAAAGTGAGAGTATTAACTCCCCTCAGCAAGGAGTGCCTAGCCCTCCACCAGTAAGCTATTCAGGTGATAATGTAGAAATCATCGAAATGGATCGTATGAGAAAACTGATTGCTGATCATATGGTAAATTCTAAACGTACTTCAGCACATGTTACTTCGTTTATAGAAGCTGATGTTACTGAGCTATTCGCGTGGAGAAATAAACATAAGGGAGCCTTCGAAAAAAAGCATGGGCAGAAGATTACTGTTACACCGATATTTATAGAAGCTGTTGTGAAAGCGTTAAGAGATTTTCCACTAGTAAATGTCTCGGTGAGTGGCAATAAGATCATACGGAAGAAAGATATCAACATAGGAATGGCGACAGCTCTACCATCAGGAAACTTGATAGTCCCTGTAATTAAGCAGGCAGATGACTTCAATTTGTTAGGATTAACTAAAAAGGTTAACGATTTAGCAACTAGAGCGCGAAATAATAAGTTAAAACCCGAAGAAATACAAGATGGTACGTTTACTTTGACTAACGTAGGTACGTTTGGTAATGTAATGGGTACTCCGATTATAAATCAACCTCAGGTAGCGATTTTAGCCACTGGAGCGATCAGGAAAATGCCCTCAGTAATTGAAACTAAAAAAGGAGACGCTATTGTTATTAGGCAGAAGATGTTTTTATCATTGTCGTATGACCATAGAGTTGTAGACGGTTTTCTAGGAGGCTCTTTCCTTAAAAGGATTGCAGATTATCTAGAAGGGTTTGATAACACACAGACGATATAATTTTACACTCAAAATGCGCAGCACTAACTTTGCTTTTCTTTTATTCTTTTTGTTCACTGCTACTTTGCAGTTGAATGCTCAGAAAGAAATTTTAAAAATAGCAGATACCTACTTTGCTAATCAAGTCTATCAAAAAGCAGCGAAGTATTACTTAAGCGCTGGTAAAGATGCATCTGCCAAAGATATTCAATACAAACTGGGTGTATGTTACTATGAGACTAATGACATCGCATCTGCAAAAAGTATCCTTCAAAAACTTTATCAGGATCAATATGGTAAGCGAGAGTTAAATTACTACCTCGCAAGTATGGCTCATAACGAATGGGAGTTTGAGACCGCTATCACCCACTATAAAGCGTACCTCAGAAAACTACCAAGCGGACATAAGGACCGCAAGATGATTATCGGCAAGATCAAGCGTTGCGCTAACGGGTTAAAATTAAAATATCAGGCGCAAAATTCCTTTATCGAAAACATGGGTCCTGAGATAAATTCTGCACAAGACGAGTTTGGAGTAGTGCAAAGCAAGAATAATCCTGAGCGATTTTATTTAAGCTCTAATCGAGAGGGAAGTACAGGAGGTAAAAGAGATAAGGAGGGACTAAGAGATGAGGAGTATGGTAAATGTTTTGCAGACATGTATGTGGTAGAAGGCAAAGAAGGGATATGGGCAGATATGAAATCGTTGGGGAATTTGATGAATAGTTCTCAGCATGATGTTATAGAGGGATTTAATCAAGATGGGTCTGTCATGTATTTCTCTAAGGGTTATAATTTTGATAAATCGAGAATCCTTGTTGATACGTTTAAAGTAGAAAGATCAGCAGAAGATTATCCACAAGCTTTTCTGGCAAAAATTAAAGGAAGCCTAGGCGATAAACACCTTAATATTTATAATGATACTACCATCTTGTTTTCAAGCAAAAGAGAAGGAGGGTACGGTGGTCACGATATTTATGTTACTCAGTTAAGAGGAGGTAGATGGACTGAGCCTAGTAATCTTGGAGCTAATATTAACACGCCATATGACGAGATAAGTCCATTCTTAAGTAATGATGGAAGAAAGTTATACTATAGTTCTAATAACGAAAAAAGTATTGGGGGTTTCGATGTTTTCCAGAGTGTATTCTTGCCTGAACAGTATGATTGGTCACCGTCAGTAAACTTAGGTATGCCTGTAAATTCTGGTAGTGATGATACAGATTATATAGTGACTCAAGGTGGCAAGACTGCTTTATTCACATCTAATAGGAAAGAGGGATACGGTGGAAAAGATATCTACATCTCTTACTTAAAAGAGATCGAGACTGCACAGCTAGCCTCTGGATTAGCAGAAGTGTTATTTGTGCCAGAGACAATGGATGAGGATTCCACAATGATGGATGACATAGCAGAATCTGGATCTATACCAATAGCAAATACAGAAACGGTCAAGGTTAGGGAATATATAATTGCTCCACTTTTTTATGGTGATGATGAGTTATTGCTGACGCCGCAAAACAGACGACAATTAGATAAAATAGTAGAGATGATGCAAGTTTATCCTACAATCCAAATTGAGTTAACATGTAACACCGCAGAGGAAGGAATTAATGCTTACGAATTATATTTCTCTGTGAAGAGAGCAGAAAAAGTAGTTGATTACCTAAAGAAAAATGGAGTTGATCTAAACAGACTAAATGTCAAAGGATTGGGTAATAATTACCCGATGGCAAAAGAAATAAAATCAGGAGGTAACCTGAAGCTATCACAACGTAATAACAGACGTATTGATATACTAGTCCATAATGCAGATGATTTGCCTGTAAAGTTGATTTTTGATTATCCAGATTTACCTGCGGACCTTCAGGATTATAAGTACGAGGAATATAAGTCTTCGATCTCAGGGCTGTCTTATAAGGTAGAAATAGCTAAAGTAAATCAGCTCTACCAAAATGAAATTCTGAGTAAATATGATGACGCAACAATAGAGAAAAACCTTAATGACAATAGTTACCAATACACTTTAGGATTGTACAATCGATACAATACAGTGAGGGTGTTAAAGGATCAGTTGGTGCTCGGAGAATTCAAAAATGCAAAAGTCATCCCATACGTTAATGGGCTTAGAATCAATGAGTCTAATATAGAAAATTATACAATTGAGTATCCAGATCTTCAGATGTATATCAAAGAGGAGATTCAGATTAAAGAGTAAGTATTGTAACCTTTTAGCAGTTCAAAAGCGGCATCATTTTTTAGTAGCCCGATAAAAAATCCACCACCACCAGCACCGCATAATTTTAAATATAGATTTTCAGATTGTAGACCAGCAGTCCAGAGAGGCTTGATGGAATCAGGTATCATCTTAGAAAAATGCTCTAATTGTAATCTGCTAATAGAAGCAAAATTTTCTTTGAATTTGGTTTCATCTTTTTCTAAAAGCGAATCGATACAACTTCTAGTTGCAGGTACTAATTCTTTTGTAAGCATGCTTTTAAAATTATGCTCCTTTGCTTGGTGCAAAAACCAGGCTATAAGGTTCTTGCCTTCACGTGACTGCCCAGAATCGATTAGTAATAGCTTATAATTCCGAAGAGAGATATCAAAACTAGGAAGCAGCTTTATACTGCCATCTCTATTAAATCGGATAGCCTTATTAAAAAAAGAAACCAACGGATCAGTACCTGAGCTCTTCCCGTGAAAGAAAGCTTCCATCTCAGCAAAACGGTTTTTCAAAAGGGTAAGGTCTTCTTCTTTATCTGATCTAAACAAATCATAACATGCAGCTACGATTGCACCCGAGCTTCCACAACCATATCCTTCAGGAATATTAGAAGAGAATTTTATAGGATTGTAAGCAGCTATTTTATCCGCGTCGAGGAAAGAGAAGTTTGATGATTTTAAAAATTCAATAAATGAACTTAACCTAATTTCAGAAGCTTCGGCGCTTAAAAGTCTGCCTGAAAATTTGTCATAAGGAATAGACAGAGCATCGCTACCAAGGTTTATCAGATGCTCGCCGAAAAGAAGAATTTTAGCATTGTATGCTTTGACCGAGTTCTGATCCACTTACTTTGATCTAGCTTGTTCCCATCTCCAGGCAGTATCCATAATATCTTCTATGCCATACTGAGGTGTCCAGTTAAGATTAGATTTTGCTTTGTTATAATCTGCATAGATTGCTATCACATCTCCTTCTCGTCTTTTCCCTAGGGTGTAATTTAATTTTTGACCAGATACTTTTTCAAAAGCATTAATTGCTTCCAGCACAGATACACCGTTGCCAATTCCAAGATTATAGGTATCAAAATTTTCAGATTGCTTTTTATCCAATAAAAACTTTATGGCTTTGGTGTGCGCGTCTGCAAGATCCATTACATGAATGTAATCTCTTATGCAACTACCATCTCTAGTATCGTAATCATTTCCAAAGACAGTCATATTATCTCTTTTCCCAATCGCAGTTTCTGTGACAACAGGTACAAGATTTAGCGCTTTATTGACAGGTGACTCTCCCAGCTTATTAGATTTGTGCGCTCCAGCAGGATTAAAATATCTGAGTGCTATGCATTTCGTTTGCGAATTGTTAAATGCATCTTTCAGCATTTTTTCCCCTATCTGTTTAGTCCTGCCATAAGGCGATTCTGCTTCTTGTTCTGGCGTTGATTCCGTAACTGGGAGGGTTTCTGTATTCCCATATACGGTGCAAGAAGAGGAGAAAATAAAATTCTCGATTTTATATTTTAAGGTGCACTCAATAAGGTTGATTAACCCAACAACATTGTTTCTGAAATACAATACTGGATCTGCTACAGAATCGCCAACAGACTTTAGCGCAGCAAAGTGAATTATCCCACTAATGTCTGTATTCTCTTTAAAGACATCATGAAGTGCTTCTTCATCACATAAATCAACGACGTAATTTTTAACTTCTTTGCCAGTTATTTCTTTGATGCTTTCTAACGGCTTAGCATCAGAATTGATATAATTATCAATAGAAATCACCTCAAACCCACTCTCTATCAAATCTACTAGGGTGTGACTTCCTATATATCCTGTACCACCTGTAACTAAAATCTTACTCATTCCGTATTTATTTCCATATTTGAACCAAAATTAACAATCTAATATTTCGCGATGCTAGAATTAAAAGATGAACTGCTAGAAATAGCAAGAAGTGCTGGAGAAGCCATAATAGAAATCTACAATACTGGAGACTTTAGTGTAGAGGCAAAAGCTGATGACTCTCCATTAACAATTGCTGATAAAACAGCTAATGACATTATATGTGCAGGACTAGAAAAACTATCTAAAAGATATCCTATCATATCTGAAGAGAATAAACTTGTTGATTATGAAGAGCGAAGCGCCTATGAGTATTACTGGTTAGTAGATCCCTTAGATGGGACCAAAGAGTTTATAAAAAAGAATGGAGAGTTTACTGTAAATATAGCCCTGATCCACAACCAAAAACCTGTAATGGGAATAGTCTATGCACCAGTTTTGAAAGAGATGTATTGGGCCGTGAAAGGAGAAGGAGCATACTTAGCATCTGATGGCAAAGAGCAAAAGCTAAGTGCTAATGAATTTACAAATGCGGATTCAGGACTAAGGGTAGTTTGCTCAAGATCACACCTTAACGAAGAAACACAAGCATTTGTTGATGAGCTAGAATCTCCAGAATTGGTAGCTAAGGGTAGCTCTTTAAAGTTCTTAATCCTAGCGAAAGGGGATGCAGAATTATATCCTAGAATTGCTCCGACAATGGAGTGGGATACTGCTGCTGCTCAAATAGTACTTGAGGAAGCAGGAGGTTCCGTGAAAATATATGGAACGGATGATCCAGTAATTTATAATAAAAAAGATCTGCTTAACCCTTACTTTGTTGCTAGTGCAAACAAAAAGGCTTGACCTTGACTCGTAATATATCTGCAGTTATCATTACTTACAATGAAGCACATAATATTGCTGCTTGTATAAAATCAGTTGCTGAGATAGTCGACGAAGTGATTGTTGTGGATGCCAATAGCAAAGACAACACAGTTTCAGTTGCCAAAATACTTGGCGCGAAAGTCTTTGTCAATGATTGGATCTCTTATGGAAATCAAAAAAACTTTGGTGTAGAACAAACTCAAACGGATTGGATATTATCCATTGATGCAGATGAAAGACCAGATGATAAATTGAGAGAAACTATAAAAGAGATTAATCTACAACAAGATAAAATCTATGCTCTCAATGTAAAGACTAACTACTTAGGAAGATGGATAAGGTATTGTGGCTGGTATCCTAGCTATAAAAACAGACTTTATAACAAACATTGTGCTCTGTGGAATGGTGAGTTAGTGCATGAGAAATTAATCTTCGAGGATAAGTTTAAAGTAGAAAGACTTCCTGGAAATTTACTTCACTATAGTTACCCAAACATAGAGCATCACCATCAGAAAATAAAAAAGTACGCTAAGCTCACTGCTAAAAAATGGAAGCTGCAAAACAAACACCCTGGTGTATTTAAAAAGTTATTTGGACCTAGTTTTAGGTTTTTCAAGACGTATATAATTCGACTTGGAATTTTGGATGGGAGAGAAGGATTCATGATAAGCAAGATGTCATACTTGTTGGTCAAGGAGCAACTTAAGTATTACAAGCAACTTGATTATAGAAGATGAAAATTTTACATATTTCATCTGCAAAGACCTTTCGTGGGGGAGAACATCAGGTTTGTTTGTTAATCAAAGAGTTAGCTCTTTTAGGTGCGGAGAATATTTTGTTATGTCCTTCAGGCAGTGAGCTATCTAAAAGGAAGGTAGAAGGCTTAAGTAAGCTAGTAACTTATATGAAGTTGTCTCCTGCAAATATGTTTGTGTCTGCTTTTATAAAAAAATTAGGTGAGCAAGAAAAGGTTAGTTTGATTCACTTGCACGATCCACATAGTCATCAGTTTACTTACTATTCTTATAAACTCTTTGCTAACAAAGTACCATCCGTAGTAACTAGACGAGTTAGTTTCCCAATTAAAAATACCTCTAGATTTTATTACGCACACCCACTTGTTAAGAAGGTAATTAGTTTATCTAATTCAGTTGAAGAATCACTTTCTAATTTAAATCTCTCAAAAGAAAAATTAGCCAAAATTCCTAGTGGGATTGAACTGAATACAGTACCTGAAAAAAAGTCTCTTCGCGATAAATTAAATATTTCATCTGATTTTAAAATCATAGCAAACCTTGCAGCTATATCACCTCAGAAAGATTTTATCACTTTCGTCAAAGCTGCTAATGAATTTATCAAGAAGTATCAAGGAAAGGTAAAGTTTTTAATTATTGGAAGAGATGAAGGATCGTTACCATCTGTAGAAGCGCTTATTAATGAGTTAGGGGTTAAGGATAATATTATAATCACTGGTTATATCCAAGATGCTCATCAGTACTTGACCGATGTAGATATTTTACTTTCTACTAGTGTAAGTGAAGGCTTAGGTAATACAATTCAAGAAGCGATGAAATATCAAATCCCAATCGTAGCAACTAGCTGCGAAGGCACTGTAGATCTTGTAGAAGATCAATCTTCTGCTCTTTTAGCTGATATTGGAGATTTTGAGAGATTAGCCCAATTGATTAATCAACTAATTGATGATGGTGATTTAAGGGATAAACTAACTAAAAATGCGTTTAATAGAATTCAGCAATACGATATCAGAACTACCAGCCTGCAAGTTCACAATCTCTATAATAAAGTGCTAAGGCAGGGATAAAATAATTATTCAAAATTGATAGTTATACTCTTCGACTACAAGACGTTGACATGAGGTTTCTCCCTATTTCTATTTTTCTTCTATTATCATCATTATTTATAATGACTGCCTGCTCTTCAAAAAAGGAAGTGGCTAAAAAAGGCATCTTAACTCAAGATGCTCAGTTAAAGTATTTTTATAGGACTGATAATCTGAGCAACATATTAGATAAAGCCGTAAAAGAGAATAAACTAGTCTATGTTGATATCTATGCTGACTGGTGCTTACCGTGTAAGGTTATGAATGAATCTGTGTATGGTGATAGAGAAGCTATGGATTATCTAAATGATAATTTCATATGCTACAAATTAGATGGAGAAAAAGTCAATGGTCCTAATCTAGTGGCTCTTTGGCAAATCAGAAACTATCCTGGCTTATTATTCCTTAATCAAAGGGGAGGTGTGCTTGAGAAAAATCTTGGAAGCTTGACAAAAGCAGAATTAATGGCAATGGGAGATAGAGCATTAGCGACCTCTCTAACTCAAGCCGTCCCTGAGCTTCTTAATGATACCTGCACTGACGTGGGTGAGTAATTCTTCATCTGCAGCTTCTTTTATTTTGGTTACAGAGCCGAAAGCTTTTAGAAGTGTATCTGCCGTTTTTTTGCCTATACCTTTTATTTCTGTCAATTGACTTCCAATAAAATTTTTGGATCGTTGGTCTCTGTGGAAGTTAATTGCAAATCGATGCGCTTCATTTCTAGCCATTTGTATGACCTTTAGAGATTCAGATTTTTTGTTGATATAGAGAGGAATAGAATCTTCTGGGAAGTAAATCTCTTCTAGTCGCTTAGCAATTCCTATAAGTGTTATCTTTTTTTCTAGGCCTAGCTCTTTCATGATCTTGTATGCTGAGCTAAGTTGACCTTTCCCTCCATCTATGATTACTAGTTGTGGGAGGTCCTGATTTTCGTTTTTAAGTCTAGTGTATCTTCTGCGCACAACTTCCTCCATTGATGCAAAATCATCGGGGCCTTCGACTGTTTTAATGTTAAATTTCCTATAGTCCTTTTTTGATGGCTTTGCATTTTTAAAAACCACACAACTTGCCACAGGGTTAGTACCTTGAATGTTAGAGTTATCAAAACACTCAATATGAAAAGGCACTACATCCATTTGTAAATCCTCTTTCATAGTTTTAAGGATACGTTCTGCGGAGGTTTGTTTTTTAATCTTGTTAAGTGCTTGCTTTTTTAGTTGGAGGATGAAATAAGTAATGTTTTTATTTGATAGTTCCAGGAGCTTCTTTTTTTCTGCCCGCTGTGGTACAGTTATTTTGATATCGTCTTCTAATCCCTCCACATTAAAGGGTAAAACCACCTCAGGAGCGATGCTGTTAAACTTGGTCCTTATGTGAGGGATTGCATACCTGAGTAAATCGGCATGCTCAGTATTTAGGTTTTTCTTTAGCTCTAACGTGTCAGTGTTAATGAGCATTCCATTCACCACCTTCAGGTAATTCACATATGCAGAGTCTTCATAATCATGTATGGTAAATACATCTACATCAGATATGGTGGCACTTACTACTGTAGACTTAGAATGAAAATTTTCAAAATAGGAGAGTTTTTCTCTGTACTGTTCGGCCATCTCAAATTCGAGATTATCAGCATGGATTTGCATCTCTTGTTTGATATAATCTTTTACTGGTTTAAATTTCCCTTTCAGGATATTCTTAATCTGAGTTATCTTTTTGTTGTATGATTCTTCTTCTTCGTGGTTTTCACACGGTCCTAGACAATTTTTGATGTGATACTCTAAGCAGACTTTAAATTTGCCAGCATTGATATTTTCTTCAGACAAGTTAAACTTGCATGTCCTTAAAGGGAATAGCTGCTTAATCAATTCGAAAATCTCGTTAGCCCTAAATTTAGAAGTGTATGGTCCTAGATACGTTGATCCATCTTTATAAACTCTGCGTGTAAAAAAGACTCTAGGAAATCTTTCATTTTTGATACAGATGTAAGCATAGGACTTACCATCCTTTAGCATAACATTATACCTTGGTTGGAATTTTTTTATTAGTGTGTTCTCGAGGAGTAGAGCATCGTTCTCAGTGTCGACAATTGTGTAGTCAAAGTGATCAGCATTTTTGACAAGTACACGAGTTTTATAAGCTTGATGTTTTTTCTCACCAAAATATGAGGCCAAGCGATTCTTGAGGTTTTTAGCTTTACCGACATAGAGGATCTCTTCATCTTTATCTCTAAATCTGTAAACCCCTGGTTGCTTAGGTAGTGTGTCTGATATTTTTTTATAATCTTCGGTGGTCAAGCAGGATCAACTGTTTTGTAAACCTACTAATAACAACTTAGCAGCTGCTGGGTTTGTTGCAAGAGGAATGTTGTGTACATCACACTGTCTCATTAGCATCTGGACATCAGGCTCGTGCGGGTGCTTATCTAGTGGATCCCTAAAGAAAATAACCACATCGATTTTACCAGTGGCAACCAAAGTCGCAATCTGAGCATCTCCTCCTAGTGGGCCAGATAGTAGTTTAGTGACTAAAAACTCCGCATCTTCTATATGGGTGCCGGTGGTCCCTGTAGCAAATAATTTTGCACCATCGAGGTATACCTTGTTCTGAAGAATAAAAGATACCATCTCAGCTTTCTTGCCATCGTGGGCTATTAATGCAACGTTTTTAGATATTTTTTCTGACATTGAACATTATTTGTTTGTGAGGTCATTATGACTTCTTACATAAAGATCACAAATCTATGTTTAAGCCATCTCTTTTGCGTATTAGTTTATTAATAATTATTTCTTGGATCATAAATATCCACTACGGGATTTCACAGGACAAGAAAATAATGGATGAGTCAGTCTACTCAATATGGAATAAGATATCAGACACTAAAATCTCAAACAATGGCGATTGGGTATTATATACCCAGAGTCCAGATCAAGGTGACAAAACTCTTAAGATCTATAACACAAGACAAAAAAATACTAAAACATTTAAGCGAGTAGAAGAGCCAGTTTTTTCTGCTGATAATAATTTTGTTTACTTCACAATCAAACCATCCAAGCATCATGTCAAAGAGCTTAAGAGAAAAAAAACTAAGCCAGATGAAATGCCAAAAGACAGCTTAGGAGTTTTTAATCTTTCTACTCAATCATTAGAAGTATTACCTAACATTGGAAAATTTAAATCGCCAAAGAAATGGAGTGGATTAATTGCCTTCACTTTAGATCCCGTAGAAGAAGAAGCGGATACTACAATGACTGAGAAACCTCTCCCAAAAAAGAAACCGAAGAAAAAGAAACCTAAGAAAGGGAAGAAATCAGAAACGCTAGTTGTACAAAACATGCAATTGAATAAGGTAGACACCTTAGATAATGTTTCTGAATTTATATTTTCGGAAGAGGGAGAGGCATTACTGATCAATAGTTTAGGTAATGATTCTACTGAGTTAGCGGGTGTCTTTTTGTATCATAAAAGTGAGGGGAGTGCTGCTCCTATATTTAGATCAAAAGGGAAGTACTCAAGCCTGTCTATGGATAAAGCTGGTGATCAAATTGCCTTCCTTGTAGATCTAGATACCACAGAGGTAGAGCACAGGCCTTACGAATTATATCATTGGAGTGCTGGTGCCTTAGATAAAATAGCTGATAGGTCTTCAGGAGTTATAGAAGAGGGATGGGATATAAGCCCTGATCAAAAATTACTTTTCTCAGAAGATGGAAAACGATTATTCTTTGGCTCTAAACCACAAAAGGTATTGCAAGACACTACTTTGCTAGATGAGGAGATAGTCAATGTCGAAGTGTGGAGCTATCAGGATCCTAAGCTATACACCCAGCAAACAGCTCAAGCAGACAGAGAACTAAAGAAAAGCTATCTGAGTGTTTATAATATTGAGGATAAGAAAATTTTCAATTTGGGAAGCATAGATATACCCGATGTGAGACTTAATGGTGAAGGTACTAGCGAGTACGCTTTGGGATTAAATGATAAACCATACCAACAGAATATTTCATGGATGGGATTTTCTTATGATGATTTATATAAGATTAATGTTAATACAGGAGAGCATAAAACCATTGCTACTAAAATGCACGCTAGGTCGAGAGTATCTCCATTGGGTAATTATTTCTATTGGTACAACTATCCAGACTCTTCATGGTATACCTATCATGTTGCTACAGAAAAAATGCGAAATGTAACGACGGATATAGATGCCAGCTTCCATAATGAATTACATGATTCTCCATCCTTGCCAAGATCGTATGGTATAGCTGGATGGACTGGAGATGAAGAGAGATTGTTGATTAATGGCAGATTTGATATCTGGTCAATAGACCCCACTGGAAATAGCAAAGCAATCAATATGACTAATGGTCGGGCTAGCAGAGTGGTTAGTAGAGTTATTCCTTTAGATCGAGAAGAAAAATTCTTACCAAGTGATAAATTGCTTATCCGTGGATTTGACGAAGAGCATAAATCTAGTACAATCGGCTTTCTAGACTTAAAGGATATGACTTACCATGATTTTGTCCATGAAGATTTTCATTTTGCCAATTTTCTAAAAGCAAAAGATTCTGATGATATAGTATACACGAAAGAATCTTTTGAGTTATTTCCAGATTTGCTCCACAACAAGATGGATCTCAAAAATGAATCAAGGGTTTCTATTGCAAACCCTCAGCAAAAAAATTATAAGTGGGGCCAAGCTGAACTCATCTATTTTGAAAATAATAATGGTAAGCAAGTTGAAGGCTTATTGTATACACCTGAGAATTTTGATCGTAAAAAGAAGTATCCATTGATAGTAAATTTTTATGAAAAAAGTGCAGATAGATTATTTAGGCATAGAGCCCCGAGTGCTGGTAGATCTACCATCAATTATACTTTTTACGTTAATAATGGGTACGTAGTTTTCAATCCTAATATTCATTATGAAGATGGCTAT
This sequence comes from uncultured Saprospiraceae bacterium, assembly GCA_937929885.1. Lineage (GTDB taxonomy): Bacteria > Bacteroidota > Bacteroidia > Chitinophagales > Saprospiraceae > CALFUQ01. The sequence continues at coordinate 22,780 of CALFUQ010000077.1, read as the reverse complement.
CCTGGCAAGAGTTGTTATGACAATGTTATACCTGCGGTTAAAGAGCTTATTAGAATGGGATTCATAGATGAAGATAGGATAGCCCTGCAAGGACATAGCTGGGGAGGATATCAGATAGCTGATCTTCTAACTAAGACAGATATGTTTGCCTGTGCAGAGGCTGGCGCGCCTGTTGTAAATATGACTAGTGCTTATGGAGGGATCAGATGGCAAACTGGATTATCTAGAATGTTTCAGTACGAAAAAACTCAGAGTAGGCTAGGAGCTACATTATGGGAGAGACCTGATCTATACCTAGAAAATTCACCACTCTTTAACTTAGATAAGATGAATACGCCTGTGTTAATAATGCACAATGATGCTGATGGTCATGTACCATGGTATCAGGGGATAGAATACTTCGTAGCACTTAGAAGGTTAGGTAAACCCTCGTGGATGCTTAATTATAATGGAGAACCACACTGGCCACTCAAATGGCAGAATAGACTGGATTTTAATATCAGGCTTAAGCAGTTTTTTGATCACTATCTTAAAGATGCTCCAGCGCCAAGATGGATGAGAGAACCAAGCCCAGCTTTAGAGAAAGGCATTAATCTAGGTTATGAATTAGACGATGCATCTAGGAATTGATTATGGCTCAAAGCTAGCCGGTACAACTGCTATTTGTTATCAGAAAGATGAAAGGCTAATTGTCATTCAATCTGAGAAGAAGCAAGATGCGGATTTATTTATCAAGGAAGCTGTTGATTCTTTACAACCAAAACAGATATTTATCGATGCACCTCTCAGCTTACCAGGTGCTTACTTTGGGAAAGGCCAAGATTATTTCTATAGAGCTTGTGATAAAGAACTTAAGGCTATGTCTCCCATGTTTTTAGGAGGATTAACTGCTCGAGCTATGAAGCTCACGAGGTCATTATCAGATAAAGATATAGATTGTTATGAATCTTATCCTGCTGCTTTTGTTAGAGAGAACGATGTACTTATTACCAACTATAATAAAAAGTCGATGGTTAGTTCCACCTTGCTTAAAGCTCTGGAGGAGTTGGTTGGTTTAAAGATTGATAGTATAGGTAGCTATCATCAGATTGATGCAGTTCTCTGCTGGTTGATTGGGCGTAGATACTTTGCTGGTGAAGCTAAGATAATAGGAGAAAAAGAGGAAGGGCAAATAATTGTTTAAGATAAACTCCTCTAAAATTTCCTCACCTGTTTCTCTATTTACAAATGGAGAGAAAGTATATCGATTATTCTTTCTCTATTGAAATTGAAGAAAGGTGGTTTCGATTTATGTCGAAGTCGGATAGAGGAAAGGCAAGCACAAAAAGAAGCCCCCAATTCAAAAATGAACTGAGGGCTATCTAATCTAAAAGGGTAATCTTGTTAGGCTACCGAGCCTAAATTTCTTATCAATATTTTATTAGGTTTCCTGGGGCTGAAGTGAATTAAGTTAGCTCGCTTTAATTCACCTAGTACTCTTGCTACGGTTTGTCTGGAGGTGTCTGTGAGGAATGCGATCTCGCTATGTGACATGCCATGATTTATTAGGCACTCATCTAAGCCAATTTTTATTCCTCTATTCTTGCCAGTCTTTATTATAAAATCAAATATTCTATCCTTTGCACTTTTAAAAACGAAGCTCTGGACTCTTTCTTCAAGATGTCTTAGACGTTCTACGATTAGATCTAGTACTCGCTTTGCAAAATCCCCATTTGAGTGCACTAGATTTTTGAAAAAATCTAAAGGGATTAAAAACAACTTAGCGTCATTAAGCACTTCTGCAAATTCTAACCTTATATCGTTATCCACAAATACGTTCTCCCCAAACATTGATTGCTCATGTACTATGTCTTTTATCAATAACTTCTCTTCACCAGTTTTACTACCTAACTTTACAGATCCTTTTTCTAGGAGATATATATACTGCATCTTATCAGTCTCATGGTAGATAAACTCACCTCTAAGGACTCTTTTAAAAACTGCTACATTAGAAAGCATATTAAGCTCACTCTCATTTAAGTCTGCTAGCAGATCAAATTGTTTTAGTATCAAGAATTTTGACGAAGGATTCATAATTCATTTTGTTTAGGGGGTTTGGAGTTATGACGATCTATATCGTCTTACCCCCCAAAGATGACGGCTAATTATCAGAAATATCTGAGGGTTTATACTAGATTTTAACACTATGAGGTGCCGAAAACCCTAAGAACATGGGTTTTTTGATTTTAAATCGAATAATAAAGGGGGGAATAGAGTACGCTTATCATGAATGAAATAATACTATTGACACGGTAAGGTGAGTCTAACTTCGACTACTTTTTTTGGAGGAGAAGTAACCCAATTTCCTTGATATTTAAGATTGGCAACAATCCGGTTAATACAGCCTTGATCTTCTCCAGAAATTATCTCAAGATTTGTTGGTGTGCCATCTTTGTTGAGTTTGAACTGGATTACAATTTGATCTGGAGAATTATTTTCAAATTTTCTTAGCTGACTTGGCTCTTCGGAGAATGATTCCCTTAAGGCAGTAATCCCTTCCTTTGGAGCTACAAATGTTTTTTTATCTAATGACAGGATGTATTCTTCTTGCGGAAATACAAATTGCTCCTTAGCTCTTTGGGAATTCACATTTGTAGTAGGAGTATCATTTTTAAAAACTTCAATTGATGTAGTATTATCACTCAAAGACTCTGCGTCGGCTTGGTCTGATTTTGCTATTGCCACACTAGCATCTTCTTTAATTGGATCTTCTTTTGGCTTATTTACATCTGGTTCTATAATTTTACTTTTTGCCTTACGGTAAGAAGGTTGAGATTCTCGCAGTTGTTCTTGATTAATAACTACTTCATTTTCAAGCTCAGGTTTGGGTGCTTGTGTTGGAGGCGGGGCCGACGAGGTAGATACACTTTCTTCTTCTTCATTATCAGCTTGAGAGATTACTGCTTTCGGAGAATCATATTGGCCATTAGTCGATACATCTTGTGATCCAGCTATAGAAATTTCTTCATTGGCATCTGGGCTGGGTATCAATTCGCGATTAGGGCCTGATGTGCTGCTTTCTATCTGGGTATTAAGTGCAACACCATTTTGGGAATTCATAGAATCAGTGAAAAACCAAAGACCCACACCTAGTAGCAATATAAGTGAAGCTGCTATTCCATAGTTGTATAAAGGAATTGATCTTTTTTTGTTTTCTTTCCCTTTTGCCCTCACTTTTGACTTCAGTGCCGCAATTACTGCCATGTTGCTTCCATTCTTGTTTTGCAACCCCTCTAAAGCTTCAAATAAAAATGGATCATCGAGTGCATGTTTTTCTAGAACAAATCTATCTCCGTCAGAGATAGTGCCATCTATGTATTGGCTGAGTAGCCTGTCATAATATGTTCGATCTTTAATGTCCATTAGCCTCGATACATTGCTTTAGATTCCTTCTTCCATTTTGAATATTAGATCTCACTCTATTCCAAGACAACCTTTCTGAATCTACTATATCCTGGTAGGATTTTTTTTGATAATAGAATAGGTCGATCATTTGTTTCTGCAATTCGGGAAGCTTCTCTAAGCATTGCTCTAATAAATTAAACTCTCTTTCTCTTTCATTTACTTCATCAGGATGAAAATATTCACTCGATTGCATAAGAGCGAGTTGTTTTTCTTTTGTTAAATCCCTTTTATCCTTTCTTAACTTATCCAAGCAATAGTTCTTTGACACGACAAAGAGCCAGCTTTTGAAGTTGTTTACCTCCTGAGTCTTTAGCTTAATCGAGATTAGCTCATAGATACCCATTACAGCATCCTCACTATCCTCCTTGTTTTTAAAATACTTTAAGCATAGGCCGTAGATTAAGGACATGTAGGAATTGTACAATTCTCCTAGAGCTTGGATGTTACCCGTTTCCTTGTAAGCAAGTATTAGCTCGTTGTCTTTATTTGATTTGCGGCTTAAATCACTCATTTATGTCAGCAAAGATATCGCATATGATTACTCGTAATTGACTCTAATAGTAAATCATACATTTTCTTTTTTAGTATATGACTTATTTAATTGGATTATCGGCTTCCTGTTAAAGTTTTTCTTTAAGTAAATTCTTTCAACGAACAAGATTTTCCTATCTTAACAGTCTTGATTATTACCTAGTTAATCAACTAGGAAAAAACTATATAAAACTTTGGCAAAATCCCTTTTAAGCACGTGCTTATGCATGATGCTCTTTTGCTATTATGGTAATGCTCAGGACTGGTCTAATCTCCAGCTTAGCACGGGTATGAGTACCCCTTGCCAGACTACAGAAGGGAGTTATGATGCTAGCATGGATAACTTTCTAAGGGTTTTGGGAAGTAAGCAAAGTGATATGTATGTCAAGCTGATCAATAAGAATACTGATATTGTAGTCAGGGAAGTTTTTATCAAATCAGGTACCTCCTTTAATATCAGAAATATCCCACAAGAAGAATACTACGTCAAAATCGCCTACGGAAAAAATCCACAAACGGACGAAAATTGTCAATTCAAATTTGAACAAGAATTAGGGTTTGAGCAGCCAAGTCACGTATTCAATTATTATAATCGACTTGCCACGCGAGGACTAGTTATTCCTTGCTATGAATTAAATCTTAGAAGAGACGAAGATGTAGAGAAAAGATATGCTCAATCTTCTTCTTCTGATATAGGATTTAACTAAGCTTTCTGGTTTTCTTTTTTTTCAATAATCTTTCTGATTACTTCTGTCACTTCATTCGCTTTTTCATAAACCATAAAATGGCTTCCACCTTGGATAATTGTGGTGTACTCATTTTTCCAAGTCCTTAAGATCTTGTCATTATTGCCAATGATATTATGTGCTATAAAGGCCTCATCTGATTTTAGAGGAAGTTCTGCAATTTTTTGAAGCGACCACTTTAGCAATTCATAATTAGTTTGCTCTAACATCTCTCTGAGTATGGGTTTACTCTCTTGGTTTTGTGAGTTTAGATTATAGGCAATAATCTCATCGATAATTGGTACTCGGAAGTTTGGCGCAAGTCTATATAGTCCTGACTTTAATCCGATTTGATAGAGTGGTCTTAAATCGTGTGTGTCTCTAAAACTAGAGATTAAGATTACTATCTTATGATTAAGAATTCTAGCTATTTCTTGTGCTAGTAATCCTCCAAAGGAAAGCCCAGCTATAGTATCATCTTTATTAATCCTATAGGTTTCTATTAGTCTGTTAGCATAAGCTTGGATGGATTCATTATCTTGATTGTCTAACCATTTTATTTTAACCTTTTCTAAAGGTAAATCTCCGATTTTGTCAAACACCATTTCGTTGGCACCAAGGCCAGGAATAAAGAAGATCTTACTCAATTGTCTAAGTTGTCAAATTGTTATAAATCTTGACAAAGTTATACAAATCAAGTCTAGGTTAATTACTAGGTTGCATCCCTAAGAGAACGCATATACATTTACATCTTCATGAAAGAATTAGAGCAGCATTTTGATGCCATAATTATAGGTAGTGGTTTTGGAGGAAGCATGATAGCTAAGAAACTAGTAGATGGCGGCAAGAAGGTCTTAATGCTAGAGCGAGGCGATTGGGTAGTCCGAGGCCCCCAAAACTGGGAAAGGAATGGTTCTATTGACCTTTCTCCGTTCTATGACAAGAAACTACCGTACAAGGTCATTAAGGGCGGTAATAAGCCTGCTATGGGTGTCTATTCGTGTGTAGGAGGGCCTTCCGTCTTTTATGGGGGCGTATCATTCAGATTTAGAGAAGATGACTTTAATCCGCCTCAAGAGATTGTAGGAGATTCGGGAGCTGAGTGGCCTATCTCTTATGTTGACTTATCACCTTACTATGATGAGGCGGAGAATTTACTAAATATTGCAGGAGAGTCTGGAGTAGATCCTACAGAGCCACATCGTAACCAAGATTTTCCTCAGAAGCCTGGACGATATGCTAAAGTATCTGAGAAAGTAAAATCAGCAGCTGAAGGTTTAGGTCTAAAACCATTTCATCTTCCGATAGCAATCAATTACCAAGATACGTCTCGAAACACCTGTCAGAACTGCACAACCTGTGATACATTCGCTTGTGCGGTAGAAGCTAAAAATGATCTCCCTACAATGTTACTTAATGACCTTGTAAAAAAGGGCATGGTGCTAAGAGCAAACACCACAGTAGCGAAAATAAATACTGAAGAGAGCAAAGTAAGCTCTCTGTCTTGTTTTGATACAAAGACAAAAGAGGAAATAGAAGTAAGTGGCACACAGATTATTTTATCTGCAGGCGCTCTGGCTTCACCACATATTTTACTTGCCAGTGATCTAGATAAATTAAACCCAGCAGGTAATGTTATCGGGCGCTACCTGATGCGCCATACTAATTCGATTGTATTTGGGATTTATGCTGGGATTGCAGATAAGGAGCAGCGATTTCATAAAGAGTTAGCTATCCTTGATTATTACTTTGGTCATGATACCATCGATTATCCTAAACATAAACTAGGCAGCTTACAGCAAGTGCCGACGCCACCAGGTGGCTTGGTAGAACATGAAGCCCCTAAACCACTTGGTAAGGTGGCAGCGCTGGGTGTGAAGCTACTCACAGGCCTGTTAGCTATAGCAGAAGACCAACCACAGTTTGATAACTATCTCAAGGTAGATAAGTCCACGATAGGAGCTTTTAATATGCCAACTCCGATTGTCTCTCATGAATACTCTACAAGAGATATGGCGGCACTAAAAGCACTGACCCTCAAAGCAAAAAAAATAATGAAAAAGACAGGAGCAGTCTTGACTTATACGCACAATATTAGAACCTTTTCTCACGCAGTAGGAACAGTAAGGATGGGTATAGATGAAAAGACCTCAGCTCTTGATGCTAACTGTAATTTTAGAGGAATCGATAATTTATCAGTTGTTGATGCATCCTTTATGCCTACCTCTGCGGCGGTTAATCCTTCGCTGACTATCAGTGCCAACGCACTCAGAGTAGGGGACTATCTTTTGCAAAATAAGTTTTAGTAATTTCAAGTCATGAGCTATAATGCTATTGGAGATGATGCTCCTATTAGGCTGGTTTTTTTAGGTTGCGGAGATGTGACTAAAAAGCATGTAGGTAGAGCTCGATATGCAGATAAAAATATTAAGCTGTCGTTTGCAAGTAGAACATTAGAGAAAGCTGAAGGGTACAAGCAAAAGCATAATGGGGAGCATGCATTTGGGTCTTATGATGAGGCAATAAATTCTGACCAGATAGATGTGGTTATGATAAATACTCCTCCCAACTCACACTATGAATTAGCTAAGCAAACATTGGAGGCGGGCAAACATGTAATTGTAGAGAAGCCACCATTTTTAAGTTCTGATAGATTTGATGAATTAGGAGCACTGGCAGATAGCAAAGGGCTGCAGTTTATGGTTGCTGAAAACTACTTCTATAAACCGCTCCGATATAGAATTGAGGAAGTAATAAAAGAGAAGCTAATCGGCGATCCACTCTTTATTCAGATCAATGCCACTAAAACTCAAAAGAGTAAAAACGATTGGAGAGAAAACAAATCGATTAGCGGATTCGGAGCATTATTTGAAGGAGGAATACATTGGATAAGTTTTATCAATAACATAGGACTAGAGATTAAAGAGGCAAAAGGGTTTATCCCCAAACAAGAGACAGAATTAGAAAGAAGCATACAAGTTACAGCAGAGACTAAAGAAGGTGCTGTAATCAATCTTATTTACTCTTGGGAGGTCTCTACAATTGCTAAAGGTCTAAGGCTATCAAAAATCTATGGTAGAGAAGGCTCTACCACTTTTGAGAGTAATGGAGTGATGCTCTATCTGCGTGGCAAGAAGTCGAGATTATCCTTTCCTAAACTGAGTCACATAGCTGGATATAAGCCTATGTTTAAGGATTTTTTTGTTTCTTTGCGCACCGGAAAACAGCCAGCATTTAACTATCATATGGCTAAGAAGGATCTCGTATTGATTGAACAAATTTACGCTAGTACAAAAAAATAATTATGCAATTACTTATCGCACTCATAGTAGGACTCGCCGTAGGATTACACAATGCTACATGGGGGATGTACAAAGATGCTCCTCACGAAGGATTTAGTTGGGCTACCTATTTTAGAAGTGTAATAGCTGGAGTTATATATGGGCCTTTAGTTGCAAGATTTTTTGATTTAGATATGACTTTGCTTGGCAACATGTTAATCCTCTTTGGAGCTACCTATTCGCTGGAGAGAATCACCATGGAGGTTTATAAAACCTTTATCAGAGTAGAGGATCAGAGTAAGTATTTTATTCCTATGCAGCTGTCTGTTTTTGGCAAGCCTGTAAAGAGTTATGGAGCGAGGTTATTCTTTGGATTTCTTTATGTAGCGATTTTACTTTTGATCTCAATAGGAATGTATTATCTCAATGAAGCTCACCAATCTGGAAAAATTAATTGGAACCCATGGTTGCTCTTATTGCCATGTAGTGTATTCGGTTGGGTATCTGCATTTGGTGGTGCTTGGAAAGATGCTCCAATAGAGGGCTTCGAAACTTTCAAATTTTTTAGGTCTCCAGGAGTTGCTTACTTCTATGCATTTATTGCAAGCTTATACACAACTAATCTATTGATCATTACCATGTGTAGTATTGGGTTTACGATAGCTAGTATTGAGACCTATAAGACTTTTTTCTTCCTTGATAGACCTAGAGGGAAATTTCAAGAAATGCCAATCACACATCCTGAAATGCTTACTAAGCGTAAGAGATTTGTCCCATTGTATGTTGGGATATGGATCTTCGTACTTACATGCGCGATCGTTGGATTCTCTGGTGTAACCGAAAGATTGATATCTTTCTAAAATGTCTCTCGAAAATTCATCTCCTGAAAATGAGAAGTTTGGTAAAATCTTAAACCAAGCTTATATCAGGCGTGGAGTTTTCATGTTCATCGGTATTACTTTATTAGCATTCACTTGTTTATTTCTTTACAGTAATACTGGCGAAGTATTACAAGCAATCAAATCAATCAAATTAGAATATGTAGGCCTTGCATTTCTGATGGCATTCTTTGACTGGTGGATAGGCGGTATGAGGAATCACATCTTTGTCAGAGAGACTAATCCTGGTATCTCGCAGCGTGTCTGCTTTGATGCTAATCTTGCAAACATATTTATCGGAGCAGTGACACCATCTCAGACTGGTGGAGGACCTGCACATCTCTATATGCTATGGAGAGGAGGTGTTAAGTTGACAGACGGTATCGCTGTATCTGTTATGAATTATATCTCTACGATAGTGTTTTTTATTATTTCTACAGGGATATCGATTTATCACTTGCAATCAATTATTCCTAATGATCATATCAGTTTATTAATTAAGTCTGGGTTTGCAATTTTCACTACTGGATTTATAATTGTCCTAATCAGTCTATTGGCACCAGAGCGAATGGGTCGAGTTTTAATGTGGATAGGAAAAAAACTAAAATCAGTATTCCCAAATAGATTCAAAAACTTAGATACCAAAACAGAGAAGCTCGCTGGTGAACTGCAAAATTATCATAAGACAATCATGTTCTTTCTGATTAATAATCCATTGCTGTTACCACTGAGTTTTATCATTACCTGCATCATGTATTTTAACAAGTATGCTTTGGCTTTTGTGTTATTACTTGGATTAGGAATTGAAGCAGATTTTTGGACTGTGATAGAGATTCAAGCGATTATATTTTTTATGCTATACCATGCACCTAGTCCAGGAGCAAGTGGGTTTGCAGAGTTAAGTATAGCAGGTCTTATGGCTCATATAATTATTGATACTAAGCTGGCTACATTCACTATTCTGCATCGCTCATTTCTACTGCTGCTTGGAGCATTAGTAGGCGCATTTATAATGCTCAGAGAATTAAAAAAGCACAACACGGAACAGACAACTACCTCGTAGCTGTGTGTATGATAGTTTTTCTGTAAGTCTCAAAACCATCATCGATCGTTAAGATATATTGACCTGAGGAAAGTCGCTCACTACTAATGCTAAATGATTCGTCATCAGACCTTACTGCGATGTTACCAGACAGAGCTATTCTGCCTAACATATCATGCACCTGATAAGTAACATCCTTATTTTCGAATCCGTTCAGCCTTACCATCGCGTTCACTTCAAAAGGATTTGGCCACACATCAAATGATCGATCTTTTTTACAAGTTGTAGCAGCTAGCTGTAAGAACTGGATATTGCCACTCGCATCTACTGATGATAATCTATACGTATAATTGTCTTCACTATCGTTAGCATCATAGATGTAATTTTGTTCTTGATTTATATTATCCACAGGAATCTCTGCTAGCTCTTCCCAATCTTCTCCATTAAGCGTTTGCTCTAGTAAAAAATACTCACTTGAGCTATCTGCAATAGCCGTCCATCCTAATCTCGGGATATTATCAACAGAACACTCAACCAAGAAATCAATAAGATTAATAGCCAGCGAAGCAGAGGTAAGTTCTATTTTCATTTCACTAAAACCTGCGATCGCACCATCACTAAAATTATCCTTAACAGTAATAAGAATATAATTAGCTTTTTCTCCGTCAAAATCTGGTCCTACTTCACCTTCGTAATTGGTGGCACCTGATGCTTGAGATAAACTAAACTCTCCGATCTCTTTCCAAGTCATTCCATCAGCAGAGACATCTACATAAAAATTTTGCATCCCTTGTGCTAAACGATCAGGATCATTTAAATTCCAAAAATGAGTCTGACCAAGGTTGTAAGTACTCCCGAGATCATACATTATCCAATGAGAGAGTCCTCTTGTTGTATTAGGATTAGGATTCTTTTCATCAGATAACCAGCTGTCGTAGACACTGGTACTATGGCGGTCAGGATAGCATTGAGCATTTATCTCTGTGAGTCCTAGAAGTAATATGGTTGTGAGTAAAAATAATTTCATTGGAGTTGTTTTTAGAAGTTTAAGAAACCTATCGGAGCAGTGCCAGAGTTGACATTGTAGAAGTTTCCGATATTAGGAAATATGGTTTTAAGATCCGATGGAGGCACTCCAAACCAAAGGGCAAGTTCTGCAAAGTATTCATCTGCAGATAGGGTAGGCATCAGTCTGCCACTACCTAAATCTAAGTCTGATTCTAATCTAAGTGACGGATACTCTCCAAAGATTCTCTGACCATTCACTGCACCACCCATCACAAACATATTACCTCCCCAGCCATGATCTGTCCCATTACCATTTGAGGTAAGTGTTCTACCAAAATCAGAAATAACGAAAGTGGTTACTTGATCTGCTATTCCTTGATCTTCTAATGCTTTTTGGAAAGCACTAAGTCCATTGTCCATCATAGATAACATACCCGCTTGTGAGTTAAGTACCTCGTCATGGTGATCCCATCCACCAAACTCTACAAAAAATGTCTGACGGCTCATATTCAAAGTATTCCTAGCCTCGATTGTCCTTGCAACCATATGCAAGCGCTCACTAAATTGATACTCGTCTGTTCCAAAATTACTAAACTCATTTCCCTCTATTGCTTGGCTAAACTCTACATCAGCCTCTCGAGCATTCTTAATAGTTTTGGTATAGGTTTTCTTAAATACATCTTGGTAGTTATACTCAAGCATATTATCAATTGCCTTTTTTCTTATTTGATTAAATAGCCAATCATTGTTATCTCCATTAATTCCTATGCTTCCTTCTGTTGGGTCGAGGGTGTATTCTATAGTTTGATTTCCAGTCTGAAAAGTATTGGTGCCAGACAAAGAGATGTTCATAGATATATTCTGATTAGCATTCATGTCATTAATCATGTCTGCTATTTTACCACCCCATCCAGCAGCACTTCTCACATGCGGTGTTGCAGTCTGCCAATGCATTAGCTGATCAGCATGAGAGTAAAGCCCTAGTGGTAGTCTTATTCTTTCGTTCCAGACATCTTGTTTGTCAAGAGCAGGCTCTACTAATGACCCGACATTCGAAACAAATGACAATTTACCTTGGTTAAATAGACTTTGCAGTCTTGGCATGGAAGGATGTAATCCAAATTGTTGTCCTCCTCCATTGAGTGGGTTAATACCCAATAAGTCATTCGCAGCAAGTGCTAAGTTACTTCGCGTGGTTTTATAGTTATCGTAAGCAGCACCTGATTTAGGGACTAGCATATTAAACGAATCATTACCTCCTTGTAAGGATATACATACTAATGCTTTATAGTCATCCATTGCTGCGACTGTCGAGTTTGCCATTGCAGCAGCATTAGCAGCTTTAAGATTGATTAGCGTGGAAAATAGGGTAGAGCCACCTAAAGCTGAGCAACCCATTTGTTTTATAAATTTTCTTCTTGTGTGGTTGTCCATAGCTGCTTATTTTAAAATGGCGTAATCTGGAGAAATAAATAATAAGTATAACGCCATCTTTACTCGATCTCCATTCACGTCATCCCATTTTAAACCTAAGATGGCTTCTTTGATAATTGCTTTTGTATTCTCTGTTAACTGACCATGAGTATACATGATATCTAGTCTGTTGATAAGTGCTTCAGGTTCATCTGCTAGTTCTCTTAACTCGTTTATAACTAATGCAGGATTTTCTACACCGTAAGCGCTTTCCCACGTCCACCACAAAGCTTCCCATATAAACCATTGGTTAGCTTTATTGATATAGTTAATCGAACTAGAAGAATCGAATATTTTAAATTCTGGTGCGACCATATTTCCGTCCGCAATTTCTCCAATCGGGCTGTAATCTGGCGTATAGAAGTTAAAGACTGATGGGGCTCCTAGTGGATGGTACTTCATGCTATTTAATTGTTCGAATCCACTGTTCCAGTATCGCCCTTGAGATTCATCATTAGGCATTGATTTAGAGGCATGAGCCATTCTTATCACTGGTTCTCTTAGCTTGCCTGCACTTGAGGAGTTAATGTCATTACATGATCTGGCTTCATCGTCTAGCAGTATTGCTTTCACCACAGATCCTAAATCGCCTCTTACACCACTTTCATTTCGATTAAATACATTTGCGACCCGCTGTATATAACCACTTGATGGATTAGATTTAACCAATCGCTGGATTAATCTTGTTGCTAAAAATGGACCTACATTAGGGTGATCAAAAATGATATCTATTGCTGAATCAATATCTTGCATCCCTGTCTGTCCATCTGGGATAGTACTTCCTAAGAATGTCTTGGTCCCCTTTTCATGCCATCCTTCATACATTGTCATTGGTACAGTCTTGTCTATCTGGTAGAAATCTATCCCAAAGAAAACTTTGTCTACATATGCTTCTTCTCCTAGTGCACTTGCACCGAGACCAGTAAATACTTTAGCCAACTCTGTGATATCTGAGTTATCATAAGTAGGGATAGGGTTGCCACCTTGCATTTTTTTAGTTCCATTTACATTTAGTTCATGCAGGCCAATAGAGAATAGCTGCATAATCTCTCTTGCATAGTTTTCGTCTGGGTGGATATTTGCAGCTTCGTTTGTTTTTTGATTATTGTAATGACTTAAATAGAGTCCCATAGTCGGGTGTAATGTTACTTCTCTAAGAAGGTCTTTGTAATTACCAAAAGAATTTCTAATTAGTATATCATAGTAGTTAGCTAAACCTTCTCCATGATCAGTAAGATTAGAGTTAGTAGATATAACTAAGATCTCGCTTAGTGCCAATGCAACTCGGTGTCTAAGCAAATCATTATTTGTCATATTAGCTTGCCAGAATGCATAATTAAAATGCAATGCCCATGGCCCGAAAAAATCATCTAGGTTCTCTCCGTTTTGTAACCATAGATCTCTTATTTGTTGTGTAATACTATATACAAGGGGTTCAGTTAGAGTAGGCGTTTGGGACATCTGGTTATCAATCCATCCTTCAAAATCATTATCCATATCTATAGCTAACTCATCTATGCGTTCTAGATTAAATCCGATTGTAGTTTGGGCTAAGAATCGAGACGCTTCCATGCGCTTAGCATCTAAGCCTTCACCATTGATTGTTCGGTCTCCTACAGCCTTATTCGTATTGCTGCTGGTGGTAACTTTTATATTTTGATTATGCCCAGCTCCTATATAATCTGTATAGGCTTGAGCTATAAGATTATGTTGGACTGATAGAAATAGGAGTAAACTAAGACTGAAACAAAATTTAATTGCTTTCATATGGAAGGGGTTGCAGTTTAGAATTAAGTGGTTATCACATCGACATCACAGTCATACCTAAATATATTCTATAAATAAGACAAGATTCGTAGTGAAAACCCTAATATTTATAACCTTTATCTTCGAAAGTTATTATTCTAAACGGTATTCTGATTCTCAAGTTTAAAATTCCTAGAATCATGATTAATATGTAGTCAATATGTTTCTGGAGTCTAATATGACCTTATCAGAGGTAAATGATGCTTTAAAATGTCCCCCTTTTATCATTAAGGAGGCATGTACGTAAAAGTCACACTGATGTATGCAATCTAGCTTACCAATGATCCCCTTCTAGTCATTTGAGCATAGGGTAGGGGTCTATTTGCTGGGTCTTGTATATGTATTTAACGAAATACATTCTTACTTTAAAAGGTGTTTTAAATTTTTAAAAGGTGTAAAAATTTAAGCCGGCTCTCAGCCGGCTTTTTTTATGCCCCTAAGTGAAAGTTGTCTTTGTATAAGGGCATAAAAAAAGACCTGATCAATTTGATCAGGTCTACCAGGTTATTCTTGATACTTTATTTTAAGTATCTAATTATTTTGGGAGTATTAGAACTTAATCGTTTGTTCTGTTCCTAACTTATATCTGAAGTTAATTCCGCCTACATAATACCAGTCAGCATTTGCAGCAGTTCTTGATTCGCTTTGTCCATCTAAATAATCCGAAAATGCATATCTAATTCCTCCCTCTAATCCAACTGCGAATTTTTTAGAAAAATCAAATCTTACCCCGCCGCCAACTGTTACCGTAGGTAAGAGACTTTGAGTTCCGGCATCAGTAACAATTGTTTCGTAATTTTTCATTGCTTCTTGATCCCATATTCCTAAACCTGCACCTGCATACATATATGGTGACCAAGTTTTGTTATATGATTCTTCTATTACTTTTCTATCTGCATCCATTACTACATAATCTCCTTTCGTATTATAAATCCATTCATTTCCTAGACTATCAGTAGCTACATATACAGTTCTGTATTTTTGGATTGGATTTCCGTTAAGATCGAATATGTCATTTTGGTTATCTTCCAATACACTATGATTAAATCCTTCACCGTCTCTGTCAAAAACTTTTAATTTTCTAGATCTGATAGGGTAGTAGTTTATTTTTCCTAAAACTTCTATGAATGTAGACTCAAAGCTTACTCCAAAATCGTCGAGACCTCTTCTTGCATCAAAATTCTCATCGTCACCTGAGATCGATCCGTATACAAAGTTTGCCTCAATTCCAATTTTATCCCACATATGATATTCAGCTTGAATACCAAAAGCTGGTTTGGTTTCTTTAAGTAATAAAATATCTGTTCTATTGATATCTCCTTGGTAATTAGCTGCCCCGACAAATAATCCGACATCAAGTTTCTGAGAGAACATGAGTGTTGGCGCCAATATGAGCGCTAATAACGTAATGTAAAAGGTTTTCATTTTCAAAAATTTTGTGTAAAGTGATTGGGGTGGCTGATAATCAACCACAAATATATTATATTAAAATGTAATATGTTTAGATCTCTTAATAATTCCCAAAAATGCAGTCACTCTTAAAAATCATGTAAAAACCTAAATTCTCGATAAGTGGATGCGTAAAACCATGCCTTACCCTTAGTCAGAATTGCCTTTTAACATATTAATTAATAATTAGTCGCGTTTTATACCCCATAATTGACTGGTTTGCTACAATTGACTCTTTGTCCAGAATATTACTCGTCGATAATTTCAAGAGAACCTTATAGAATTGGTAATTCAAAACTAACTTTGAAGCTGTGAGGTATATCGTATTATTAATCGTTGGCATCTTGATAGGGACTTCTGTGAAGTTTGGGATTGACTTATACCAAGTGAATAATGCTAAGAATGCTCATCAGTATGACTATGCTGAAATTAATAAAGTCAATTACGGCCTCTTTAATATCCAGCTCTGGAAAGAGAAAGCACTAGATATAGTAGAATCCCGAATTAATAATTTTACCCTTTCGCAGGAAGCCTATGATCAGATAGGAGGTCAGATCGAGATGTATCTATATACTATGTATGACGATTATTTTACTTCTGGTAAACTGATTGATGAGATCTATGCTAATCTAGAGGAGAGTGGTACTATGAATAAGATGATCTTGAAGATGATGAGAGGTACAGTAGAAAAGCAACTACAGAGCTTAGACCTAAAATCAAAAATACCTGGATTAGCCGCACAGCTTAAAGTTGAGATTAAAAAGAACGAACCAGAGATTAGAGGAGTCTTACAAAAGGAATTACTCAATATGGTTATGTCTGACGAGCAAGCTAACTATGTAGATCGCCGGACTAGGATATATCAAAGACATGGGTTTGAGGATGCTGAAGCAACAGGAGATTTTTTATTAGATAAGGTTAAGAATGCAGAAGGTGAAATACAAGGACTATTGAAATATATCATTGGTCTTTTAGCAGCAGCATTATTAATCCTTCTGCTTGGCATAAAACTCATATCATTTAAAGATCTCATGCTTGGGTTTACAGTTATCTCAATTGTCCTATTGGTATTAGGAATCACACTTCCGATGATAGACATAGATGCAAGGCTTAATGCATTTGGGATAGAGATCATGGGTCAGGAGATTGCATTCGAAGAGCAGGTATTATACTTCCAGAGTAAGTCTATAGTCGAAGTAACTAAAACTTTGTGGACTGGAGGAGGATGGGATCTAAAGCTAGTTGGTGGATTGATCTTGCTTTTCAGTATCGTATTTCCATTTATAAAGTTAGTGCTATCTATATTCTATCTCTATTATGCTAAAGCTAGAGCAAGCAAGACTGTCAAGACCATCATTTTTTATCTTGGTAAATGGAGCATGGCAGATGTATTTGTTGTAGCCCTCTTTATGGCTTATATAGGATTTTATGGATTGGTAACTTCGCAGTTAGCAGATATAAGTCGAAATGATACAGGCTTCGCAGTAGAGACACTTAACTATTCTAAACTTTCTCCTGGAGCATTTTTCTTTACTGCATATTGTTTACTCTCTGTCACTACTAGTCTTCTAATCAATAGACAAGAACTTAAGGCAACAAAAGAGATCTAATTTTGTGATCTAATTTCCAGTTTTTTAAGTACGAATAATTTACTTTCGCACCGTGAGTAATTTGCAGCGATTGCTTGATCTTTATCGAGAAGATGAGCGGACGCAGAGTATTATTAAAGTCATAGATCAGGAAGCCCCATCCAGAATCCTTTTGGAGAATACGGTGGGAGCATTGGACGGGTTTGTCCTATTGGGAACCTATCAAGAACGACCACAACACAATCATTTCTTTATAGCTAGTGACAAGGAAGAAGCGGCCTACTTCCAAAATACACTTGATCAATTACAAGATGTAAAGCCAGTTTTATTTTTTCCCGATTCATTCAAACGACCAATGTCATTTGAAAAACTGGATAATAATAATGCCCTGCAACGTACTGAAGCTATAAACAAGATTGCATTGGGATTACCAAAGGGAGAGATAATAGTTACTTACCCAGAAGCCATTTTCGAGAAGGTGGTAGACCCTAGTTTGCTTGAGAAAGATAAAATCGAAATCGTAAAAGGAGAAAGTCTTGATATCGACACGATCATCGAATTATTAGTAGAGTACAGTTTTGAGAGAACAGAGTTCGTCTATGAACCAGGACAGTTTTCTATCAGAGGAGGTATTGTAGATATTTTTTCTTTTGGTAATGAATGGCCTTACAGAGTAGAACTGTTTGATGACGAGGTGGAAAGTATAAGGACTTTTAATCCGACGACTCAGCTATCGCTGCGGAAGATTAGTAAGATCTCGATCATCCCTGATATCAATAGAAAATTTGAAAGTCAAGATAAGATCTCAATATTCAAAGTATTTGATAAGAACACTTGCATCTGGATTAAGGAGCTTGATATGTTACTTGATCGATTGCAAATGTGTTTTGAGAAAGCTAATGAGTTTGCCAAAACCTTATCACCTAAAAGAGACGAACCAGACATCGTTTCCTTCTTTCAAAAAAAGTCATTCATCTTTCCTAATCAAATACTGGATGAAATTTCTGTATGTAATATCATAGTCCTAAGTGAAGGTAATATCAAAATCAAACCTGAATTATCGATTAACTACGAATCGAAACCGCAACCAAGTTTTAATAAGAATTTTTCCTTGCTGATAGATGACCTTCAGAGAAATAAAAAGAAGAAAATAGAGAATTTCATCTTCACAGATAACAACAGGCAGATAGAGCGATTCTATAATATTTTTGAAGATCTAAGTGCGGAGGTAGATATCCATCCTGTCCTTAAATCCATTCATAAGGGATTTATTGATACTAAGCTGAACATAGCCTGCTATACTGACCATCAGATTTTTGAGCGATTTCATAGATATCGATTGAGGAAAGGATTTACCAAAGAACAAGCGGTAAGTCTTAGGATGTTAAGGGAATTACAACCAGGTGATTTTGTGGTGCATATTGACCATGGGATAGGCAAATACTCAGGCTTAGAAAAAATAAATATCAATGGTCATAATCAAGAATCGGTTAGGTTAATCTACAAGAATAATGACCTCCTTTACGTGAGTATAAACTCTCTGCACAAAATCTCAAAGTATGTAGGTAAGGAGGGGACTGCACCAAAACTAGATAAGATAGGAAGTGATGCTTGGAAAGCGCTCAAACGAAAAACCAAGCGAAAAATAAAAGATATTGCCAAAGAGCTGATCAAGCTATACGCAAAGCGTAAAGCTGCTAAAGGTTTTGCGTTTGAGCAGGATGGGTATATGCAGAATGAACTAGAGGCATCTTTTATTTATGAAGATACTCCTGATCAATATAAAGCTACTCAGGATGTCAAAGCTGATATGGAGAAGCAACATCCGATGGATAGATTGGTGTGTGGAGATGTAGGATTTGGAAAAACAGAAGTAGCGATACGAGCTGCGTTTAAAGCGGTAGTGAGTGGCAAGCAAGTGGCGGTATTAGTCCCTACTACTATACTTGCGCTACAGCATAATCACACTTTTAAAGATCGACTTAAAGGCCTGCCTGTAGAAGTAGATTACGTGAATCGATTTAAAACCACAAAGCAGAAAAAAGAAATATTTCAAAAACTAAAAGACGGTAAACTTGATATCGTCATAGGTACGCACGCAATCTTGAGCAAAGATATTGGCTTTAAAGATTTGGGTTTGTTGGTAATAGATGAAGAGCAGAAATTTGGTGTGGCGGCAAAAGAAAAACTAAGAAACTTAAAGGTAGATGTAGATACGCTGACGCTAACGGCTACACCTATACCAAGAACATTGCAGTTCTCACTTATGGCTGCAAGAGACTTATCTATCATCAGGACACCGCCACCTAACAGGCAACCGATACACACTGAGCGGAGAATATTTAATGAAGAACTGATCAAAGATTCTATCTACTATGAAGTGAATAGAGGAGGCCAAGTATTCTTTGTTCATAACAGAGTAAAATCACTTGCCGATATTAGTGCTATGGTCCAGCGGATGTGTCCAGATGTTTCGGTAGGAGTAGCGCATGGTCAGCTAGATCCTAAAAAGCTCGAAGAGACACTCATGCATTTCATCGATCATAAGTTTGATGTATTGGTATGTACTAATATAATTGAGACAGGGCTAGATATCCCTAATGCTAATACGATCATAATTAACAACGCACATCAGTTTGGGATGAGTCACTTGCATCAGCTAAGAGGGCGGGTTGGTCGATCAAATACTAAAGCATTTTGCTATTTATTTGCTCCACCACTTTCTGTACTTAGCTCAGATGCTAGAAAGCGGCTTAATACTTTAGAAGAATTTAGTGATCTAGGGAGTGGGTTTAATATTGCGATGAGAGATCTTGATATCCGTGGAGCAGGTAATTTACTTGGAGGGGAGCAGAGTGGTTTTATTGCAGACATAGGTTATGAGACTTATCAAAAAATTCTAGAAGAAGCAATCATAGAACTCAAGGAGAACGAATACAAAGAACTATTCGAAGATGAAGATCAGACAGACAAAAAGTATGTGCACGATGTAGAGATTGAGACAGATATCGAAATGCTAATTCCAGACGTATATGTCAATGTGATACAAGAGCGATTAAAGCTTTATACAGAATTAGATAAACTCGAGAATGAAGAAAGTGTAACTGAGTTTCAGCAGAAATTAGTAGATAGGTTTGGCCCTCTTCCTAGGGAAGTGATGGCACTTTTTAGTGGACTAAGATTAAGGTGGTTGTGCAAGCGTTTTGGCTTTGAGCGATTATCACTTAAGAAGCGTAAGCTCAGGTGTTATTTTATAAAGAATGCGCAGTCGTCTTACTACGAGACTAAATTTTTTCAAGATCTATTAGGTTATATCTCTAGTAAAGGGGTTAAAAGCGGATTAAGCTTAAAGCAATCTCCGCAATACTTGATTATGATAAAAGATGGTGTGAAGAATTTAAAAGATGCACAAACTATCCTAAAGAATATATTGGAAGAACTAAAACCAAAAGAGTAGGAACACAAGAAAATAGTTAATTGTGAAGTTGTAAATTGATAAGAATAAATTAAAAAGTAAACGTGCCATTTAGCAATACCCAAATAGACTTATCGAACCTCCCTACTATCAGCCATATAGATTACAAAGGTCTTGACAAAGATTATCTAACTGCTAGATTAATTAGGACACTTTTTGTATTCATAGTAATAGGAGTGGTAGCATGGGTGGTAATGCAATTAAACAATCAAGATCCTGACTTTAAAGAGTTTATCGTTCCTTTTAGAACTTACTTTTTACTAGCTATAGGTGTGTTGGGAATAATAAGTTTATTACTCACTTATTTTGGGTTTTATCAGAAAGGCTATGCTGTTAGAGAAAAAGATATTTCTTATAAGACAGGATTGTTTTGGAAGTCAAAGACCCTTATCCCATACAATAGAATACAGCATAGTGAAGTCAAGCAAGGGCCTTTTGAACGGTTGTTTGGCTTGTCTTCTCTCAGAGTTTTTACAGCTGGTGGTAGTGCAAGTGATTTAAGTATCAATGGTCTTAAGCAAGCAGAAGCAAACCACCTTAAGCAATTCATCATCACTAAAACAAGTGCTGATGAAGAAGAATGAAGAACTACAATTCTCTGAACCGACAAGGCAATCGCTAATAGCGATCATTCTTATAATCTACAAGTATATTAATGTAATCATCAGACAAGTATGGCCATTTCTGCTAATCCTTTTGTGGGGTGGAGGTTCGGATAAAAAGTCTACTATCGCTATAGGCTTATCAGTTTTAGGTCTTGTCTCTATGCTTTGGGCCATTCTTTCCTATTTTAAATTTTACTTTTTTCTTAAGAATGATGAACTGGTTATACAAAAAGGAATCCTTAAAAAATCTAATCTCAATATTCCACTAGATAGAATACAATCTGTTAATATAAATCAGAATATCGTACATCAGATGTTGAATGTAGTGCAACTAGAAGTTGACACTGCAGGTACCAAAGGATCTGAATTTAAATTCGATGCTTTGAGTAAGATAAAAGCCGAAGCGTTAAGATCAATCTTGGTAAGTAGGAAGAGTGAAGCAATGCCAAGTCTAAATCTCGAAGAAGGGGAGTTGACAGTAAGTGACATAGTAGAGGAGCGCAGACCAATACTCAATTTAACTTTTGGAGAATTGATAAAGGTGGGTATAAGTCAAAATCATTTTAGATCAATTGGGGTGGTTTTGTTAGTGTTTTTTTGGATACAATCTTCTATCGAGGATATAGGTATATCGACAGATGAATATACAGATGGCTTGATGGATTTTTTATTAAGTGCAAGCTTTACTGCGGTGATGACTATGATTATTATGGCATCTATAGTGGCAGTAGGGATCTCTTTGGTGCGTACTATCTTAGTATACTTCGATGCACATTTATGGAGAGAGGGTAGCAGATTAAAACTTAGCTATGGCTTGTTTAATAAGAAGGAGATGTCTGCACTATATCAGAAAATACAAATCTTACAATGGGGCAACAACCCACTCCAAAAATTAATGAAGATCTACGATGTAAGACTGAAGCAAGCATCTTCCTCAGTCGTGACCGCAAAAAGCTCATTGCGGATTCCTGGTTGTAGTAATGATCATATCAGTTATTTAAAAGACACTTGGCTAGGAGAAGATGCACTTGCTAATTTAAATGTGCATGGAGTGAGTAAACATTATTTTTACAGAAGAGTGCTTTATCGTATGATCTTCTGTACTATTCTATTTGCGATATACTTTATGGTAGGTCAGATAAATGGTTGGCTTATATTTCTGATCTTTCTCGTCCCTTATTTTATTTATACTTCTTGGCTTTCTTATAAGAAGACTGGTTTTGCCATTAATCATTCCACACTATATACAACTAAAGGAATGCTAGATGATGACTTTGCATTATTGCCATTATCAAAAATCCAAAATGTAATTATCAATCAGACACCCTATCAGACAAGAAGAGACCTTGCTTCTGTAAGTGTGCATACTGCGTCTGGGAGTATTTCTATTCCTTATATTTCTGTAGAGGTGGCAAATCAGTTAAGTGATTACTTTTTATACAAGGTGGAGTCAAGTACAGAGAACTGGATGTAA
>CALFUQ010000076.1 GCA_937929885.1 uncultured Saprospiraceae bacterium | reverse complement strand
GGTGTTACTTCCCAATTATGCAATAACTACTTACATATCCTAATTAAAAATATGTATCTCCAATCTCCTTATTTATTGCAATAAATTTTGTTCTTTAGGTAGTTCAAAGAATTAGCATTGTAGTATGAATGTAAAAGGAGAACATCAATTTGAAGTGAGTGCTCAACAATTATGGAATTACTTGATGGATATAGAGGTTCTTGCGAAAATTACACCAGGAGTTTCTAAGCTAGAAGTTTTAGAAAAAGACAAGTATAAAACAGTATCAGAGATTAAAATCGGTCCCGTTAAAGGAAGCTTTAAAGGTGACCTTGAAGTAGTGGATAAGGCTGAGCCTAATTCTTTTGTAATCAAGATGGAGCAATTAAGTAAGATTGGTAATGCGCATGTAAAAGTAGACATGCTAATTAATCAGAACGGGGAAGCAGGTTCAACATTAAGTTTTGATGGCAAAGCAAAATTGTCTGGTGTGATTGCAAGAACTGGACAAAGGGTTCTTTCTGGTGTAGCTAATAAGATTACGAAAGAAGTTTTTGCTTCCCTTGATGAACATATTGCTGAAGACCAGAAGAAAAATGGAGTCATAAAAGAACCATCAAGTGCAGAAAAGACAACAGAACAAAAAAGTACTGACGTAGCAAAAGAAGAAAAACAAATTAGTGCAGTTAAACCTTTAGAAGTTCCAGCTAAAGATGAATTGGAGGCGAAAGTTAAAGAGTCAGTTCAGACAGTAAGTTCATCAGCTTCTGATCAAGTAAACAAAGTTTCTTCTTCTAGTGTGCTTCACGATACTGTAGGTGAAGCTACAGATAAACCAGAAGGGTTTTTCACAAGTATTATCAACTTTTTTAAAAGACTATTTAGCTAAAAAATATAATCACGAAAAAATTTCAAACTCAAACTATGGCAAACAAAATTTCAGTAACAGTAAATGGCACTACCCACACTGGAGAAGTGGAGGGTAGAGTATTACTGGTTGATTATTTAAGAGAGCATCTCTCTCTTACAGGTACACACATCGGGTGTGATACGAGTAGCTGTGGTGCATGTACTGTGCACGTAGATGGTAAAGCTATTAAATCATGCACTATGCTAGCTGCACAAGCAGATGGAGCATCGGTAACTACAGTAGAAGGACTATCGTCAAATGGCGAATTACATCCGATACAAGAAGGCTTTAAAGAAGAGCATGGTCTCCAATGTGGATTCTGCACACCAGGTATGATGATGACTGCAACGGATCTTCTTAAAAATAATGCTGATCCTTCAGAGCAAGAGATAAGAGAAGCATTAGAAGGTAATTTTTGTAGGTGCACAGGCTACCATAATATCGTGAAGTCGATACAGTATGCTGCTAAGAAAATGGCGACTACTGCCTAATCATTAATTCAAAATAAAAGATTATGACAAAATATATAGGTAAGTCAATTAAGCGAGTCGAAGACAAACGATTTATAACTGGTCAAGGAAGCTATACTGATGACATCAAAATTCCTAACATGACGCATGCCTACATCCTGCGCAGTCCTTATGCTCATGCTAATATCAACAGTATCGACACCACAGCCGCTGCAGAAGCAGACGGAGTGGTTGCTATTTTTACAGGTTCAGATATTCCTGAAGCTATAGCCGGTGTACCTTGCGGTTGGCAAGTAGATTTTAAGAATGGAGATACGATGAAAGAGCCTCCCCATCCACTTCTGTGTAGAACAAAAGTTAGGCACGTAGGAGATGGTATCGCGATAGTTATAGCTAATACGAAGACACAAGCAAAAGATGCTTCAGAATTAATAGAAGTAGATTATGATATTCTAGACGCAGTAACTTGTCCTAAGAAGGCAGCAGAAGAAGGAGCGCCCCTAGTACATAATGATGTTCCTAATAATATGGCTTTTGATTGGGAACTAGGAAATCCAAAAGAAGAAGTTTCAGCAGCGATGGCAACAGCGTCACATGTCACTGAGCTAGATTTTATTAATCAAAGGATGGTGCCTAATGCTATGGAGCCTAGAAGTGCTATTGGGCTTTACGATACGGCATATGATAAGTACACGCTTTACACCTCTACTCAAAACCCTCACTTGATTAGACTACTCATGTGCGCATTTGTACTTGGTATACCTGAGCATAAGGTGCGTGTAGTAGGTCCAGATGTAGGAGGGGGATTTGGAAGCAAGATATTTCATTATGTCGAAGAGGCATTGGTTATTTGGGCTTCAAAAGAAATAGGCAGACCAATAAAATGGACATCAGACAGAAGTGAAGCTTTCCTGACAGATGCACACGGGAGAGATCATATCACCAATGCGAAGATGGGATTCGATGCAGACGGTAAAATTGTAGCATTGCAAGCTTATACCTATGCTAATATGGGTGGCTACTTATCTACTTTCGCTCCAGCTGTACCTACTTATCTACATGGTACTTTGCTTCAAGGTTTATATACTACTCCTAAGATTAATGTAGATGTCAAAGCTATGTTTACACATACTAATGCAGTCGATGCTTACCGTGGTGCAGGTAGACCAGAGGCTACTTATCTTTTAGAAAGATTACTAGATCTCGCAGCTCTTGAGATGAATACTGATCCAGCAGAATTAAGGATGAAGAATTTTATCCCTGCATTTGATGGAGTAGAACAAGAAGGTTATGTCACACAAGTAGCACTACAATATGACAGTGGTAATTATGAGCCTGTACTTAAGCGTGCTTTGGAGATGGTAGGGTACGAAGCATTCAGAGAAGAGCAGGCTGCTCAATCTAATGGTAAGTTGTTAGGGATTGGATTTTCTACGTATATAGAAGCATGTGGTATTGCGCCATCTGCTGTTGTAGGTGCCTTGGGTGCAAGGGCTGGGTTATTCGAGTCAGCTCAGGTAAGAGTACAGCCTACTGGTAAGGTTAGTGTGTATACTGGATCTCATTCTCATGGTCAAGGACACGAAACAACTTTCGCTCAAGTAGTAGCGGATAGAATGGGTATTCCTTTAGAGGATGTTGATATCATCCACGGTGATTCAGATAGTGTTGCATTCGGGATGGGTACTTACGGGTCAAGAAGTTTAGCAGTAGGAGGAAGCGCAATAGTAAAATCTGTTGATAAAGTGTTAGAGAAAGGTGCTAAGATAGCAGCGCACTTATTAGAAGCATCTGCTGACGATCTAGAATATGCAGAAGGTAAATGGACAGTAAAAGGAACAGATAAATCAGTTGGTTTTGGGGATGTCTCCTTAACAGCTTATGTGCCTCATAACTACCCAGAAGGACTAGAGCCAGGATTAGATATGAATGCATTTTATGATCCAGCGAATTTCACTTATCCGT
Organism: uncultured Saprospiraceae bacterium; assembly: GCA_937929885.1. GTDB lineage: Bacteria > Bacteroidota > Bacteroidia > Chitinophagales > Saprospiraceae > CALFUQ01. The sequence goes on along the minus strand of CALFUQ010000076.1, from coordinate 6,514 downwards.
TTGGAGCTCACATTGCGATCGTTGAAATTGATAAAGAGACAGGTCATGTAAAACTCAAAAGATTCATCGCAGTAGATGATGTAGGAAATGTAATTAACCCAATGATTGTAGACGGACAGATACACGGTGGTCTTGCGCAAGGTATCGGACAAGCAATGTTAGAAGGAGCACAGTATGATGATACAGGCCAGTTAATCAATGGAAGTTATATGGATTACTGTATGCCTAGAGCAGATGATTTTCCAAGTTTTGAGATAGATCGTACCGTTACGCCATGTCCGCATAATCCACTTGGCGTGAAAGGAGCAGGAGAGGCAGGAGCGATAGGTTCTACTCCGGCAGTTGTAAACGCAGTGGTAGATGCACTGTGGAAAGGAGGCTTTAAGGTAAAGGATGTGCCGATGCCTATGACTCCTGAGCGAGTATGGAATGCAATGCAATCTTAATTGAATTGCTAATTATTTAAAAACAATTAAAAATTAATATAAAATGATACCTACTTCATTTGAATATAAAAATGCTGGTTCTGTGGCTGATGCGATAGGCATGTTGGGCGATGATGGACAGATACTAGGTGGTGGACAAAGTTTGATCCCAGCACTTAAGCTGAGATTAAATAGTCCTGGTGTCCTAGTTGATATCTCTAAGGTCGATGCCATTAAAGGAATCTCTGATAATGAGAAGTCAATTACTGTCGGAGGAGGAGCCACTCACGCTTCTATTGCAAGCAATGCAGACTTAGATAGTGCTGCACCAATGTTAGTACAAGCAGCAAGAGAGATCGGCGATATACAAGTTAGAAATAGAGGAACGATCGGTGGCAGTATAGCTCATGCTGATCCAGCAGCAGACTGGCCTGCGGTGTTACTTGCATCAGATGCTAATGTGATGATCCAAAACAAAGATGGAAAACGTACTGTAGATATTGATCAATTCTTCAAAGGCTTTTATGAAACGGCTTTAGAAGAAGGGGAGGTGATTACTGGAATAAGTATACCTAAGTCTGGTTTCAATAAAAACTCTGCCTACGCTAAGTTTAAGCAACCTGCATCTAGATTTGCAATCGTAGGCTGTGCCGCAGCAGTAGATATTGATGGTGGAGTTGTGAAAGAAGCTAGGGTAGCAATGACTGGCGTATCAGAGTGCGCATACCGTGTTACTGCAGTAGAAAAGGCATTGGTAGGTAAAGCACTTACTGCTGAGAATATAGAAGCAGCAGTAGGAGACGTTACAGAAGGTAGAGATGTAATGAGTGATCACTATGCATCAGAAAAATATAGAACTCACCTAGCAAGTGTTTATGCAAAACGAGCGCTCAAGAAATTGTTATAAGTGATTCAGAAAATTAAATAATAACTTGATCAAAATTTGGATCAGAGTTTAAAAATATAGCCCAGTGTGTTAGCATTGGGCTAGTTATTTAAAGTGATTATTGGTCTAACTTTGGAATGAAACTGAGCTAGCTCCAGTGGAGTGAAATATTTATAGCCACCGCATATAACAAAGAGAGCGTTTGGCGATTTTTTTGATTTAAAGCCTAAAGGCAAGGAACTTAAAGATGTGATAAACAATAGACTAGCTAACGACCGAAATTAAAAAACAGAATGTCAAATAACAACGCCTTAGATAAAATTTCAAAGCTCCTGCTAGATCAAGGGTACATCTCTGATGATTCCATAGCCATGTCTGTACACTTATCTATGCTCTTACAGAAGCCACTATTAGTAGAAGGCCCAGCAGGAGTAGGGAAGACAGAGATAGCAAAAGTAATGGCCAGAGCGCTAGACACAGATCTTATTAGGCTACAATGCTACGAAGGCCTAGATGCTAACCAAGCCATCTACGAATGGAACTACCAAAGACAGCTTCTGTATCTGAAAATGCAAGAGCAATCTGAATTATCAATAGCAGATAAAGAAGCAACAATATTTGGAAGTGATTTTTTAATGGAGCGTCCTTTGCTTAAGTCGATTATGGCGGAGAAATCTCAAGTCCTCTTAATTGATGAGATAGATAGAGCAGATGAAGAGTTCGAAAGTTTCTTTCTGGAGCTACTATCAGATTGGCAGATCACTATCCCCGAGATAGGTACACTTAAAGCTAAGTCGATCCCTCATGTAATCGTGACCAGTAATCGAGTAAGAGAACTGTCGGAAGCACTAAGAAGAAGATGCCTCTACCTCTGGATCGACTATCCTACTTTCGATAAGGAATTAGATATCGTTAAATCCAAGCTGCCAGAAATCAATGAAAAATTAGCAACTCAGATCTGCGAATTTATGAAAGAAGTGCGCAAGATGAAACTAGAGAAGTTGCCTGGAATTGCAGAGACCTTGGATTGGGCTATGGCATTAAGTGCCATGCATATTGATCATCTGGAACCATCGATTGTGGAGTCTACGCTGGGTGTGATTATTAAAGATTGGCAAGACCTCAGAGAGTCCCAGACTTCTCTATCGGAGTTATTTGACAAGGTTGGGGTTGTGAGCAAAGTAGGATAGTTAAATCTTATTTATTCGATGTTGTAATATTATTCTTAATAGCTATTAGTCATAATCAATAATATTTTTTTGAATCTGTTTTGGATTCCGCAAGATTGGAACATTAATTAGAAATGCTTGGCCATAACTTTGGATTAAACAAACAAAGTTATGATGTTCAAAAAGACAAATAAATCAATTTCTGCAGAGTTCCCTTTCCAGTCAAAGTTTATAGACATATTAGATTCTAAACTTCATTATGTGGATGAAGGAGAAGGAACCACTTTTCTGTTTCTACATGGAAACCCAACATCATCCTATTTATGGCGAAATATAATTCCTTTCGTCACTAAGGATCATCGAGCAGTTGCAGTAGATCTTATCGGTATGGGCAAATCAGGAAAACCAGATATCTCCTACAAGATGACTGACCAATGTAAATATGTAGAGGCATTCATAAAAAAATTAGACCTAAAAAATGTAGTCTTAGTTTTGCACGATTGGGGAAGTTTCATTGGTTTGAAATATGCAATGGAAAATGAAAAAAATATTAAAGGCATAGTGCTAATGGAAGGTATTCTAAGACCTTGGGATAGTTGGGAAACCATACCAACTGTAACTAGACGTATGTTTAAGAAATTCTTTGATCCTATTGAAGGCCCTAAAGTGATATTTGATGAAAATTTCTTTATTGAAAAAGCAATGCCCTATTTAACAAAAAGGAAGTTATCAAAAATTGAAATGGATAATTATAGAAAACCATTTGTAGAAAGGGCATCAAGAAAACCTATGCTTATGTTTCCTCGCGAATTGCCTATTGCGGGAGAGAATCCTCAAAATGCAGCCATCATAAACAGTTACAACTCATGGTTATCAAAAACTGATGTACCTGTTCATATTCTATGGGCTAAACCAGGTTCGCTATTTAGAAAAGAATATATACCTATAATGCGTAAGGAGTTTCCTAAAATGACTGACCTTTGTGTAGGAAAAAGTAAGCACTATTTGCAAGAAGATTTACCCAACGAAATAGGGAATGCAATAATTGATTGGTATAAAACAATAGATGAATAGTTACCAAAGAAGCATAGATAAAGTACTAACCTACATAGATGCTAATCTTAATGAAAAACAGGAATTAGATAAGTTGGCAGAAATGGCCAACTTATCAAAATTTCACTTTCACAGAATTATGAAAGCGCATCTTGATGAAGCATTAGGTCACTACATAAATCGTGTTAGGTTAGAAACAGCAATAAAATTATTGCGCTACTCAGTAAAACCTATTAATGAAATAGCCTACCAAATTGGTTATGAAACACGATCTGCATTTAGCAAAGGGTTTAAAAAAATGTTTGGTGTAAGCCCTACATCTATTAGAAAACAAAAAGGCTTAACAATGGAACAAAGAATGCCAGCTACAAATAACAATTTTCAATTGGTTGAAACAGTAAAAAAGATAAATGACATTCACGTCATATTTCAAAGATCTAATGGTAAAACTGGAGATAACACTACAGTGGATAATTGGGAGACCTTATTTGCTAAGGCCCAAGATCATCAAGTAATAAATTTCCAATCAAAGTTTTATGGCATCAATTGGGATGACCCAGAAATCACCCCTGAAGAGAAGGCTAGATATGATGCGTGTATTTCGATAGACGCTACTCCAGATGTAGAAGAAGTGTTTTCTACTAAAACAATTCGTGGTGGAAAGTATCTATCGTTTTTATACAAAGGCGACTATCAGAACTTAGGCCTAGTGTATGATCAAATATTTAAAGAGTGGATCATAAAGATGGATTACGACTTAAGAGAAGAGCCTGTATTCGAGCAGTATATTAACAACAAAGAAGTAACTCCAAAGGAGGAATTACTAACGGAAATTTTCATTCCAATAAAGTAATATGCAATACGAGAGAGATTTAGAATCAGAGCATAAAGACCTATTCCTAAAAGCACGAGAATTCTTATTATCTTTTGATGGTATAGTAGAAACCAAAAAGGAAAGGATTACAACCTATTCGAATAGTAAAGGAGGAATTTGTCATATGCGTACGATGTCATATGGAGTCGATTTTGGGTTTTTAAAAGGCGCAAAGATGGAAGATAAATTAGGGCTATTGACAGGTGCTGGAAAAGCCATAAGAGTTCTTCCTCAAAGAAAATTAGATAAGAAGTCGGTTGGGTATTATATAAGGCAAGCAATCGAGTTAAACTCCAAAAAGTAATTATGAGTAATAGTTGTTTTAGTTGTAATGAAAAAGGCGATGAATTTCATGGATATATTATCTGTAATTCTTGTAAAAAGAAACTAAGGTTGTTTACAGATGAAACTGTAAGGAAGTACGTTATGAAGTTCACTAAATCGAAATATGAAAAGGAGATACGGAATAAATTAATTTCGTTGGAGAAAAACACAATCAAACAAAAAATAAAACTACTGGATATACTTACCAAATTGGAATGATGACCTACAATGAAATCATAGAATGTTTGACCGATTTGAAAGATGAAGATAAGGTCATCTTCAAAGAGAAAAAATTTGGAATAATAGCAAACAACTCTTTAGGGATCTATCATAAAGAGATAAAAATGATAGCCAAGGAAATAGGCCAAAATAATGACCTAGCATTGGAGCTTTTTGAGAGTGGGATTTATGAGGCCAGACTTTTGTGCAGTAAAATGTATAGACCCGAAGATATTACTGAACCCCTAATGGAAAGATGGGTCAAGACATTTGAGAATTGGGAAATCTGTGACAGCTTCTCTATGGGGCTTTTTTCTAAAAGTAAATATGCTCTAGAGAAAATTTTGGAATGGACTAAGAGACAACCAGAATTTGAAAAAAGAGCTGGCTTTGCAACTATGGCTTCATATTGTATGGCTGATAAGCATTCAGAGAACAAATTGTTTGAGCAGTTCTTTCCGATTATTAAAAGAGAATCAAATGATGATAGAGTCTATGTGAAAAAGGCAGTGAATTGGTCGTTGCGAAATATTGGGAAGCGTAATATTGACCTCAATCGAAAAGCAATAGGAGTTGCCAATGAAATTTTAGCATTTAAAAGTAAATCTGCAAAGTGGATTGCTAAGAACGCTCTTGCTGAATTGCAAAAAGAAAATGTGCGAATGTCAGATTATCCAAGGGGAATATATAGATAGAAGTCCAAGTTGATAGTTTCTATTTAGTTGCAAAGATGTTAATGCATTTTCTATAAAGTATCATTGTTATCCTTTAAAACAGCATTTATTTACGTTTCTATTGATTGAGACTTGAATCTTATTTTACTTAAAGTCTTTGACGCTTTAGATTTATGGTCTGATTAATACTAGATATATTCGCATATGCAGAAGCATTTAAAACAGTAAACCGTGAGTAAAAGTAGAAGACAATTTCTGGGTACAAGTCTAGCTATGGGTTTAGCGCCAATGCTAAAAGTCCAAGCCCATAAAAATTTAAATCCCTCATCCAATAATGTATCGAGTTTAAAAATCCTCATACTCGGTGGCACTAGTTTTTTAGGACCTCATCAAATATATTATGCACTAGATAGAGGGCATCAAGTCTCCATTTTTACCAGAGGGAAAACTATACCTAAAGTCCATCCCGAAGTTTTCTCAAAAGTAGAACAACTAGTAGGAGATCGAGAAGATAATTTAGAAGCGCTTAAAAATAGAAAATGGGATGTGGTCATTGATAACTCTGGTCGAAAAACTAAGTGGACAGAGGATGCGGCAAAGTTGCTTGTCGATAATGTTGGGGTTTATATGTACACTTCATCCATAAGTGTTTACTATCCATATTTTGGTGATGATTTTTCGGAGTCGCGAGAACTAGTTACAAAAATTCCTGCGGACGCAACTGAGGGAGATAAGATAACATATGAGTATGGTGTAATGAAGGCTACTTCAGAAATCGTAACGCGAAAAGTATTTGGGGATGATCGTTCAATTATTGTCAGACCTACATTGATTGTTGGTCCTGGTGATCGTACTGATCGTTTTCCTTATTGGTTAGCAAGATTAGAAAA
>CALFUQ010000075.1 GCA_937929885.1 uncultured Saprospiraceae bacterium | reverse complement strand
ATAAATAAGATTAAAAGGAAATTAACCTCAGCTCAAATTGTCGCAACTAAAGGAATTTTATGGGCAGCTAAACCAAAGTTCTTTGGTAGTTTCTTTTTTAGGTCTAAGAATTACCATATCGCTGACTACAACTTTTATTATACTAACGTTAGAGACAATGCGATTGAGAGAGTAAATTCATTTCTACAAAGCAACTAGGTATTTAATTAAATAGCCCCGTTTAACAACATAATTTATATTCCTGCTTCTTTTAATCAGAAGTTATAAGCCCTAGACCATTATCGATTAAAAGTAAGCTAGTTGTCATTTCAACAGTGATAAAGAGAACTTGTAGTGTACTTGTAGTACCCTGTATAGAAGTATGTAGAGTTATTTTGATAGGGAGAAGGGACGTTTTTATACTCTCCTTAATGTAACTGACGACGAATAAATATTCTAGTCAGGATTCAAAAAAACTAAAAACAGGTGTTATGAAAAAGTTACTTAAATCAATCGCATTAATGTTAGCAATACTAGGAACAATCAACTCACTAGCAGCTAACACTAATCCTACAATCGATAAAGAAGCTGCTACATTAATCAACGAGAGTAACGTGACGTTCTCTTTAGACAATGCATCAGATAGTAAAGCTTTTAATAACGTAACCTATAATGGTGTTACTAAAATGATAAAGATTGATGCTATAGGTAATATAGCATTCATAGAAATAAAAAATGAAACTGGTGAATTAGAGTTCATGATGCCAGTTGGAGCAAAGATCTTAAATTTAGATTTATTAGACTTCACAAAAGGAAACTATACAGTTAACATTAAAATGCAAGGTAAGGATAACAAAATCATACAATCATCCTTAGTTAAAGCATTCTAAAACACGGAATTTTTAAGTTGAGTATTTATAAAAGCTATCCTTATGGATGGCTTTTATTATTTATACTCTATTTATTTTCTCTTCAACTATCAATACTCTCTCAGCATTGTTCATGTGCAGATATCTCTAACTATGATATCTTTGTTAGACAATATCACTCGATGATTATTTCTAATATCAGAATAAGAAATTATCCCGAAGAAGGGATAGATGACTTTCCATGGAACTTACCTTTAATTAAAAATTTCGAGGAGCTAACTTTCGAAAAAAATATCAGCTTTTTTGTTGGTGAAAATGGCAGTGGCAAATCTACAATCCTTGAAGCGATCGCAGCCTATACAGAAGTGCCCTTGGCAGGGAGCTTCCGAATGGAAGATGATACTTCACTCGCAGCTGCTAATGAATTAGCAAATTATCTCTATATAAAATTTGCACAAAAGACTAGGAGTGGATTCTTTGTAAGAGCAGAAGATTTTATTGGTTTTGCTCGCCATATAAAAAAAGAAATAGCAGCACTTCAAAATGAGGCTGATGAGGTGAGAGAAACATTTACAGGAGGAGATATAAAACTTACCTTAGGAGCAATTGAAGGAGAAATGAATAGCCTTATCTCTCGATACTCCAAGGACTTAGAGGCAATGTCTCATGGAGAAGGATTCTTAAAATTCTTTACTTCTAGAATTACTGGCCAAGGAATCTATCTTATAGACGAACCAGAAGCAGCACTATCTCCTACCCGTCAGCTGAGTCTGCTTTCATTAATTAAAGAAAAGGTGGCTAAAACAGGATCACACTTCATTATAGCAACGCACTCTCCTATAATTATGTCCATACCAAATTCTGAAGTTTTTTATTTTGAATCAGGGAAGGTAACTAAGGTGAATTACAAAGAAACTGAACATTATCAGCTAACTAAAGCCATATTAGAAAATCCTGATTCAGCAATGAATGAATTATAATTATCCACCATACGTTAATTAATCTAATAGTCTAGAACATAATTAAACTTACTCACGTTCCAACTGTATTATTAGATATATTAAATTTCAAAAACAACTTAAATGAAAAAATTACTTGTTTTAAGCTTTGCACTACTAGTATGTACATTTGCACAAGCACAAGAAAAGAAAGCCCCATCTCCTGCATCTATGCTTAAGCAGACTGTTGGTTTGACTGAAGTTACCGTGGAGTACTCAAGACCTGGCGTTAAAGGAAGAACCATCTTCGCTGCTGATGGTCTAGTTCCATTTGGCAAAGAATGGAGAACAGGCGCTAACAGCGCTACTAAAATTACATTCAGCGATGATGTAACGATACAAGGGAAAGCACTAAAAGCTGGTACCTATGCTATCACTTCTGTACCAGAAATGGACAAGTGGACTATTCACTTCCATAACTTTGGTGAAAGTGGATGGGGTTCGTACAGAGGGCAGGCACCTGCTCTTGCTGTAGAAACAACTCCTGCTAAAATGTCTGAAACGGTAGAATCGTTTATGATAGCTGTAGATGGTCTCACGGATACCTCAGCTGAGATCGGCTTGCTCTGGGAAAACACTTATGTCCCTTTAACTTTGGGCGTTAAGTAAGTTTATAAACTACATAAGAAAATCTTAAAGGAGAATGACCAAGAGGTTGTTCTCCTTTTTTAATTTAGCTTTCTCCTATCTGATTAACCTATTCAACCACAGTCACTGCACCTTTAAAATCATAAATGTTTCCATCGATTAATAGCACCTGAAGGATATAAAAATATTCTCCTGAAGAAACTCTTTGATTTTGCATAGTTCCATCCCAAAGATTATTATCCGTACTATTATTGACTTCATGGATTTTATTCCCCCATCGATCATAAACAGAAAAGTGCTCAACCTCTGTAACTAGCCCTGCAAATGCTCCAATCTTAAAATTGGTGTTTTCGCTAGTCCTACTTACCACCATAGCATTAGGTATGTAAATTCTTGGATTGGAGTTATCCACGTTTACATTAATACTTGCCGTGGCTGCGCAGCCAGAACCTGTGATAGCAGTTACGATATAGGTGCTACTTTGTAGCGGTTGTAATGAAAAAAAAGTGCAATCTCCACAAGAGCTCGTTTCGATAGGTAACCACTCGAGTGAAGTAATATCTTGATTTCCTAGCACTTCGATATCTATCATTTCACCAATCAATATTGAAGTATCATTTGGCAGACTGACAACAAATTCTTGTGGATCGAATAAAGTGAAATCAAAGTTCTGAGTACACCCAAATTTGTCTTCAATTATCACTGTGTATTGCTCTGCTTTTAGACTATCAAATATTGATGAAGTAGTACCTACACCATCAATCTCAAAAATATATGGTGGAAATAATCCATTATTAACATTGATTGAAATGCTACCATCTTCAAATCCAAAACATGATGGATCTGTGGAAATAGTATCAAGATTAATTGGTTCTCTATCTAGCACCGTCAAGTCCAAGCTAACTATCGAATCACACCCTTTGGAGGAAACAAAATTTTCTATATAAGGTCCTGACATTGTAAGTGTCTGATTCCCGAATGCATAAGAATCTTCAAAGCAAATTGTATCCTTTAGCTCATAATCTAATCCTTGTACATCTACAGTTAGAACATCAGAAAGTATTCTACAGCGTTCATTAGAAAGTTCAACAGTAGTACCTGCAGAGATATAACGATAGTAATATTTCCCAACATCAAAAATATCATGTACTAAGGTTACTTCAGTTTCCATGACAAGGTCAGTCCAAATCATACTATCTAAACTTATTTGCCACTGTATCGCTTGATCTAATGCTCCTATTTCTGCAGTCAGATCTACAGCTTGGTTATCATCTTCACATAAGAAAATTGTTTTCTCAGTAGTAACAAAAGCAGATGGGCCACAGGGCTGAAAACTAATATTATCAAGTGCCAGATCATTTCCTATACCTCCAGGAGCATTATTTCTCAGAGAAAGTTTCACTGAAGTTTGACCTGGGGCTGTAGTGAAAGTAAATCCATACTTTCTCCATGTCTCATCTTGAGGAACATCACCTGTAGAGAATTGATCAACATCATCTATTAAAAAGGTGACGTTAGGTAAAATATGACCAGTTACTGGAGTTCTGACAATATTCAAGATTTCGGCAGAAAACTCATACAGTGTATTCTCACATAAGTCATCTACTAACTCCTCGTAAAACAATCCTGGTGTGAAACTAGCATTTACTACCATCATGTAGCCATCTGGATCATTGCTGTTATCAGAGAACGATCCCCAAGTCCCAAATAAAAATGACCATTCTCCTGTGTTGTTAGTGATAGTATAAGATCCATCATCTGGTGAAGGGCTACTATCATAAATATATCCTGGAGCTATCTGTGGATCTACCAAAATCACATTATCTGTACCACTCCCAAAATCTCCACGTTCAAATATATTGTCACCCAAATTGCCATCGCAAAGTTGCTGTGCATTCAAGGTGTTACTCCCAATTAAAAAAAAGAGTAAAACATAGAAAAAAGGGAAATAAATGGAAGCTCCTCTGTACAATTTTAAAAAAGTTTGGATTATCTAAATAATAATTGATAATCATGCCTAATGAAGAAAATTAATCCATGCTCAATTTTATATTTGTGTTTAACATAGAAATTAAATGAAATTATTCGATATAAAAAATAAGACTGCTCTAGTTACAGGTGCGAGTCGAGGGATTGGTCAAGCAATTGCAGTGGGATTAGCCGAAGCTGGGGTGAAAGTAATATGTTCAAGCTCTAAAGCGAGAGGTACTGATGAGACAGTCAGAATCATAAAAGCAAATGGTGGCAAGGCTTATTCTGTAGTGGCTAACTTATCTAAGGCTAAACAAGCTGAGCGATTATCGACAATCACTGTAAATCGACATGGGCCAATCGACATACTTGTCAATTGTGCTGGGACTATAGAACGACATAAGGCAGAGAGCTTTCCCGTTGAAGATTGGAATCGAGTAATGCAGGTAAACCTTTCTTCGGCTTTTCGAATCTGCCAACTGATAGGAAAGCATATGATTGATTGTGGCGGCGGGAAGATTATAAATATCGCATCTATGTTAGCTTACTCTGGTGGGGTCACTGTCCCTGCATATACAGCAAGCAAGCATGGCCTAGCAGGCGTAACTAAAGCCCTAGCCAATGAATGGGCGATTCACAACCTGCAAGTAAATGCTGTTGCTCCTGGCTACATCAAAACGGATAATACTCAAGCTTTGCAGGATGACAAAAAAAGAAATAAAGCCATCAAAGCAAGAATCCCAACAGGTAGATGGGGCGAACCAGAAGATATAGTAGGTACTGTTTTATTCCTCTCTTCAGCAGCAAGCGATTATGTGAATGGAGCTATCATCAATGTAGATGGTGGGTGGATGGCTCGATGAAATCCTACCAATCATTTCTCTATGCAATACGTACCCGCGATCATATCATGAAGTCCCTGCTTATTATTATTGAATGCTATAGTAAGACCTGAAACAATAACAAGTAACCCTAGCATAGAACTTATGCCTTCGAATCCAAGTTCTGATTGAAAGGCAGCTATCTCCATAAATCCAGTAATATCTTGAAAGCCGTCTTTTGTGAACAACATTATAGTTGTTACCAAATTAAGTACACTAGATAGCAACCAAGGCGAAAATCTAAGGATTGCTGTGCTAAGACTTAATGGATTTAACTCCTTATCTGTAACCTTGATTTTCATGGCCATCTTGCCTACTGTTGCACCATATAAGTACTCCATGGCAGGCTTGTAGATCATTAAGATGATTACAAGCAAAAGCGCTAAACTCAAACTCTTAAGTTGGAATGAGTTATATACATTTAGTGCTATCAAAGGTGCTTGTATAAGTACATCAACTAAAGCCGCCCCTACTCTAACCCAAAAACCAGCATATACAATTCTAGGGCTTGCAGTATTAAGAGCATTTAAATTATCATCAATTAATTCATCTTCAACTGACATAAATTTATATTTAGGTTGATATCGATTTTCTATATTAAAATAATACCTAAACGAATTCTGATTTTCGTAACATTAATATAGTGTAATAAAAATCTTTATGACAAACTTAAGCAAGGCAATAGCAGCTCAATTTAGAGAAGTACATCTAAATGGCAAATGGATTGCTACTAACTACAAAGCTGAGCTATCGACTATCAGCTGGCAGATAGCCACCACTAAAATTGGCAAATTGAATACTATCGCTGCTCTTACCTATCATATTAATTATTATTTAGAAGGAGTCCTAAATGTATTTGAAGGAGGCACTCTCGATATTAGGGATAAGTATAGTTTTAATCTGCCAGTTATTGATTCTCAAGAATCATGGGAGGCATTACAATCTCTGCTTTACAAAAATTCGGAGAGTTTAGAAGAACATATTAGAGCTATAAATGATACCGAGTTATTAGAGGGGTTTGCAGGTGGTAAATATGGGAGCAACTACAAAAATATTACTGGGATGATAGAGCATGCCTATTATCACCTTGGACAGATAGTAATTCTCAAAAAATTAATTGCTTCAAATTAAGCTAGTGCACTTTCTTTAACAGCCTAGTTAGAAAGTACCATATAAATTTTAAAACTAGCTTCTTGCCGTAAATCTGGAGACAAAATGAAAGCAAAATAGTCGACCAATCTAAATTCTTTAGGTTGGAGTATCAGAGTTTAAGTAAAATTGTGAGTCATAATAATAGTGGAATAATTTACTAGATTTTCCACTTTTTGCAAATCTTGTACGGAAAGTAGGGGTATGCTTTAGTTACTATAAAAGTCTAGTAATTACAACACAAACAGAAGGATGAAAAATTTCAGATTATTCTTAGCACTATTGGTTTGCTTTTCGGTAAACAATATTATAATCTCTCAATCAGCTGGCTTTAAAATCAAAAAAATTGATTTTAGCTCTGGGCAAGAGTTTGATAGAATCAAAAATTTGGGCGCAGATTACTTTTTAAATCAAATACCAAATGTTCAAAAATCAAATGTAAATGACTTAAACATTCAAACAAGAGATATTAATTCCATGAGTTGTGAAAATCCAAGTATTAATCTAGGACTAACTCTTGTACATCCTAGTATTAAAAACATAGAATGGAGGAATGCATTGGCTTATAAACATAACAGAATAGATGCAGTATCATATTATAGGATAAATGGAGATAGAAATAATTACATAAATATTAGTGGAAATCATTCGGAATTCACCTTAGAAAGTGCATTGATTTATAAAGTTAGGGTATTCAATTTTTTCAATCTTTATGGAGGCTTAGGAACTAATCTTGGAGTAACTACAAATAATAACATAAGTGTCACCACTGCCAATGATCTAACATTACCAGAAGAAAGTAGTGGAGACCAGATTCAAACTACTACCTGGAACCATTCCGAAAGATTTAATGAACACTTCAATACAGGATCTCAACTAAATCAGAGAGTATTTTTACAAATCGGAACTGGAATTAAATTCTTTCAAAGAATCGAAATTGGAACGGCAATTAAATACGGCTATGGCTATAGAGCAGATATTGGTAATACAATTAATGTTACCAATATGGTTGCCACAAATTGGAGCATAAGATATATCTTGAATTAATAATTTTGAAAAGCTGATAGCAATAATATAGGCTGCCTAATTATAAGCCGTTTATTGTTATTCAAGTTTATTTTATAGGCGTCAAAACAATATTCCTATAAGAAACATGTCCATGATCTCCTTGTAGAAAGATTGGACCAGGTGCAAGTACATCTGATGAAATTGCTCCACCAGTAGGACCGAGTACTGGTTGATTATCTATTATTTTCTTGCCATTAAGGATCACGGTAACATGTCTATCACAAAGTGTAATGTCCAGACTCTGCCAACTGCCTGCAGGCTTTTCAGCAGCTATGCTCGGTGTAATTCTACTATAAAGCGCTCCCATGTTATGAGAATCTAAATCTTTGCCATATGAATCATAGACTTGAACTTCATAAATTCCCTTAAGATAAATTCCACTGTTGTCTCCTTCAGGCACATTAACTTCTAGTTTAAGATTAAAATCGCCAAACTCTCTATCAGTACGCAGATTACCGTAGTATACATGTTCTCCTCCTGAAGGTTGTACAGGTTCATTTCTTAATTCTCCATTCACAGCGCTAAATCCGTTTTTGTGATCAGGATGTATAATACTCCAACCGCTAAGGCTAGTGCCGTTGAATAATTCTATTGGCTTACCATACTTCACTTTAGTTAGGTTAGGTGCTGATGGCATATCAGGCATCCTACTACCAAAGCAATGTGTACTTACCTCTCCTCCTCCTCCCCATCTAGGACCTTCTAACTTACCTACTAAATGGTCAGATACTTTCTTGAGTCTCAGTGTGTAGGTTGATATGTGTTTTCTCTCGCTACCATCTTTGTTAGTTTTATTGGCAGCAAAAGTTCTAGTTACGACCAAGGTCTTTGCATCAGCCATATAGATATGACCTACAGGTAGTACGCTACCGCCTTCCCACATCAGCTCAGCATCTAAGTATCCTTGATCCTTATGCACATTAAGCCAGCCAACTTTACCTTCTTCTATATCTAGTGACCAAGCACCTAGGAAAGCATTTTCTGCGGATTTAGACGTGTTGTGTTGCGCATTTAATGAAGAGAAACAAAATGCAATTAGAGTCAATAAGAAAATATGCTTAACCATCAAAGAAGTGTTTTATGAGTAGATAATTACTAAAATACATTTCCTTCTGAAGTTTCCTGTAATCTTATACAAGAATTAATCAATGGTAAAACTCAAGAAAAGCAAAATAAGACTAGAGTTCTGCAATGTAATTTTTTAGACTTTGCTTTATGAAGTAATTCCAACCACCTATTGCGCTTTCTCTTTTAAACTCTGGAATATCTTGTTGCCAGTCCTCTGTTGTTATATTCGTTAAAACTATTTTCGATCCATTTTCATCCTCTGCTACTTCAAAAATGACGTGAGCTCTACCTTCGTAACCAGGATAGTGCCAATCATAAACAATCTTCGCTCCTTCTACTACTTCTATTATCTTCCATGTGTGATCAAATTCTCGCTCTCCTGCTGATAAGATAAATGAAGTCTCAAAACCTAACACTGGCTCAAAAGCTGGAATACTATCAAAAAACCACTTGTGCATATGATCCAACTTTGTGATTACTTTCCACAAGGTTTCTTGCGAAACATCAAAACTCTCTTCTACAATTATTGGTGGGTCAGTGATTTTCATATTTTATATTTTACGGATATTAGAATTACTGATTAATCCTACATAATAGAAAACTTACCACAACTTCTTTGGGTAAACTTCTGCTTCAATAAGTTTATTGAGCTTTTCTATGACTATCGGTTTATCATCTTGATAGGTCACACCAAACCAATTAGCAATCGAACTAAGTACTTTGACTTTTATCTGATTTGTATTGATAAGTTGATCTAGTAAGGTTGGAATATAAAACTCCGACTTAGGCACATTCATTTCTTTGTCTAGAAATTGCTTAAACGAATTTTCGCAATAGTCAAAGTAGGAAGGAAGAAATCCAAACATATTCATTGATACTAGTGCATCCTCTGGCAGATATGTATAATAGTCATCTGCTGTAGGATATCTAACTATGTTATCAGAGTCTCTTTTAATTTTTGTGCACTCTACTATCGTTGTTAGATTACCATCAGTATCAGATGAGCAAACTCCTCTATTGACAGTCCCATGATCTGATAGCGTATTCTTAAGGTAGTATCCGATGAGAGCATAAACATTTTGCTCACCTTCAGGAAGAGAGTTAAAGAAATCTACTAAAGTGTTATAAGACTCTTGACCATAATAGTCGTCTGCATTTATTACAGCGAATGGTTCATTAATCACATCTTTAGCAACCCATACTGCATGACCTGTACCCCATGGCTTTTCACGATGCTCAGGGACACTATATCCATCAGGCAATTTGTGAAGATCTTGTGCTACATAAACGATCTCTATTTTATCCTCGAATTTACCTTTAAAGAAATTTTCAAAATCTGCTCTAAAGCTTTCTCTAATTATAAATACGACTTTGCCGAATCCAGCATTGATTGCATCATAAATAGAGTAATCAATAATTGTCTCACCGCTAGGTCCAAAAGCATCCATTTGCTTTAGCCCTCCATACCTACTGCCCATGCCCGCAGCTAATACCAATAATGTTGGCTTCATATATACTTTATTTTAGTTATCATTTTTAATCTAAGAAGAACTCTATACTTTGTTCTCAATGTATTTAAAAATTTGTTTAATCAATCAACATCTTTTCAGAACTAATAAGGTTACAATCCTAAAAAAAAGCTAGTTATAAAGTCAACAAACTTTCGTTAAAATTAACTTTAACTCGTGCAGTATTTTACTCTATTAACTACTTTTGTAAACGCTATTTGCACCTAAACAAATTGCTTATAGTGTTTACATATTACAGTTTTTTATAATATATTTGTCCTTAGTTTACTAAGGGTTATCTCACATATGAAGATTTTCGACAAGATTTTAGTTATTGCAGTCGTACTTTTTGCAAGTAGCTGTACTAAAGATAAAATGCCAACCTCAGTTGAAGTAGATAATCAATTGAGAGCATTTATGAAAAGTACGGCCGAAAATGGTAGAACTGATTACTACATTTTGCCAGATGAAGATGATCTTGATAATATCCCACAAGACCCTAAGAACCCACTTACCAAAGAAAAAGTAGAACTAGGAAAATTATTGTTTTTTGACACTGGATTAGCTATGGATGCTAAGCACTCATCTGGGCTCGGCACTTACTCTTGCGCAAGTTGTCATATCCCTAACGCTGGATTCAGACCAGGTAGAGCACAAGGAATAGCAGATGGTGGAATAGGGTTTGGAGTAAATGGAGAAAACAGGGTAAAAAACAGAGATTACGAAGGAGAAGAATTAGATGCACAAGGTGCGAGACCACTTACCTTAGTGAATGTAGCTTACGTTACTAATACGTTTTGGAATGGACAGTTTGGTGCTACGGAGGTTAATGTAGGGACAGAAGACGTGTGGGATTTGAATCATGATACAGAACTAAACCACTTAGGGTTTCATGGCATAGAAACTCAAAATATGGAAGGGGTCTTAACCCATAGATTAAGCTTCGAAAAAGAAATCCTAGATGAGTATGGCTATACCGAGATGTTTGATGCTGCTTTTTCTGATTACCCAGTTTCAGAACGTTATGGTCATTTAACAGGCTCTTTAGCCCTCTCAGCTTATATAAGAACTATCATAAGTAATCAATCACCATTTCAAAAGTGGCTTAAAGGAGATGACTTAGCAATGTCTATAGAAGAGAAGCAAGGTGCAGTTGTATTTTTTGGTAAAGCTAGATGTAACAATTGTCACTATAGACCGAATCTAGGATCTTTAGAATTTCACACACTTGGGGTAAATGATATGCATCAGATTCCCTCTTTTAATACATCTGAAGACGATTTCAGAAATCTGGGCCGAGGAGCCTTCACAAGGAATAGAGCTGATAATTACAAGTTTAAGGTACCTGGATTGTATAACCTAGCTGATGCTCCTTTCTTCTTTCACGGAAGTAGCGCACGGACGTTAGAGGAAGCAATAGACTACAAAATAAAAGCACAAAGTGAAAACCCTAATATAGGCCAGCACCTAATCTCTGACAAGTTTTTGCCGTTGACATTAACTGAAGAAGAGAGAGAAAATTTGCTATTGTTTTTAAGCCAATCGCTTAGAGATCCACAACTGATTAGATATCAGCCAGAAGAAGTTTTATCAGGATTCTGCTTTCCTAATAATGATCTACAATCTAGTATTGATTTAGGTTGTAACTAAAGCTAGCGTTACTTTCTAGCTACATCCATTCTAGGGCTTAAGTACCAAGCTCTTGTATCGATAGATTTTCTGAGGGTATCAATGTAACCTACTAAATCATGATCTTCGCAAGGAAATATAACCCCTACTCTAGTCATTCCTTGGTGCATTTCTGTATAAGGATCTAATCCTGCACGTACTAGTCTATCTTTCATGCGTATTACATTCCTAGACTTTTTGAAGGTGCCTACTATAACCACACAACCATCATCAACAATTTCCTTAGTGAGGTGAGAAGCATACTTCTGCATATTAGGATTTTTCTTAAGGTAGTCTTCAAGAGTGTCTACTGCCTTATCTGTTGATCCTTTAACCACACCTTTATCAGCAAGTGGATTAGATATCTTTATTCCATCTTCTCCAACGTATTTATTGCAGGCCTTTATTCCAAAAAACAAAAGAGCTCCAAGACCTAAAATCCAAACTAATGGCCAGAACCATACTTTGAATAACGATGGTTCATCATCGTATACTACTGGTGGAGGTGGAGTCTTCTTTGGTACAGATACTACTGGATCTTTCTTTACAACAGGAGCTGGTTTTTGAGGTGGCTTTATTTCTTTTTTCGATTCGACTATTGGAGCTGTCTTAGTTACTTCTGGCGTTGTAGTTGTTTTACTTAAAGTTGGTTGAGGTTTCTTAGCCTCTAGATTTTTATCTCCCAAAAACGCTGCAGTTGTAGCTGCAGTAGGAATTGCAGCAGCAGCTAGAGGAGCTTTTGGCGCTTTTTGTGGAGTCAAATCTTTAACAACACCAGTATTATCTATCGGTGTTAACTTAAGCTCAGGGAGCATGTAGTTAGCTGTAATTAGATATTCTTTAGCAGGATCAAATACTATCTCCCCACTTGCATACTTACTTAGCTTTCCTATCCCAGGTATATCAGCAACTCCGTAATTAAGTAAATCATTAAGGAATTTCTTGCTGTAGTCAGATATCTTCTTTTCAGCTTCTTTTCTTGATTGCCCATGGTTATTCTTAAGGTACTTAACTAGACTATCTTCATCCTTCATCTCCTCCAAGAATTCTACCATTTTGGTAGGAGGAGTAAGCACATCATTCTCTAGCTTAAAACCTGCCGAACTATCCGATATTGTAAATGTTCCTATACCAGGGATACATACACTCCCGTAAGTAAAAAGGTATTTAGAAACTATATCAGAAAGGTTAATTTTCATAGCGCGCTAATTTACAGTTATTTATAGAAAAAAATGTTCCAACTATTTCTTCAAATCTTTAAATAAATAGAAAATATGCCTTGCTTGAAGAATAACACAATATTTTAGCTTTTTTTAAAGCAAAAACTATGGAAAGAAGTAGATCAGGAGAATTATTTGAAGAAGCCAAAGGCTACTTTCCAGGAGGGGTAAACTCTCCTGTAAGAGCATTTAAATCAGTTTATGGGCCTCCCCTTTTTATTAAGACTGGGAATGGATGTTACATAACAGATGAAGATAATAATACATATATTGATTTTTGCTGTTCATGGGGTCCTTTGATTCATGGACACAACTCTTCATTTATCAAATCTAAAGCGATCTCAGCTATAGAAAACGGTACAAGTTTTGGGACTCCCTCCAAGCTTGGAAATCAGTTAGGTAAGTTGATATTAGATAATCATAGTTATGTGGACTCTATTAGGTTTGTTAGCTCTGGGACAGAAGCTGTTATGTCAGCGATAAGATTAGCCAGGGGCTTTACAGGTCGCAAGAAAGTTATAAAGTTTGAAGGCTGCTACCATGGTCATGTCGATACATTATTAGTTAAGGCTGGTTCTGGCTTAGCTACCTTTGGCGTTTCTACCTCTGCAGGTATACCTGAGGAAATTGCAGCAGAGACTTTAGTAGTACCTCTAAATGACTTGGCTAAGCTCATGGAGACCATGGCAGAACACTCAGATGATATCGCATGTGTAATCATGGAACCCATTCCAGCTAATAATGGTCTGTTGCTTCAAGACACTCAATTTTTATCTTGGGTACGGCAACTTTGTGATAAGCATAATACATTGCTCATATTCGATGAAGTGATATCTGGATTTCGAGTTGGGTTTGAAGGTGCTGCTGGCTATTACCATATAAGTCCAGACCTGGTTACGTTTGGTAAAATTATAGGTGGAGGATTTCCAGTAGGTGCTTTCGGAGGACGAAAAGAAATTATGAATCACGTAGCTCCTATGGGAGATGTCTATCAAGCTGGAACCTTATCTGCTAATCCAGTTGCCATGGCAGCAGGACATGCATCCCTTTCTCTTCTTTTAGAAGAAGGATTTTATGAACAGCTTGCCGATAAAACAGCTTCATTTGTAAATCGAATACAGACTTATGCTGATGAAAAATCTTACGAGATGAGTATCGTGAATATTGGCTCAATATTCTGGATAAAATTCACACGCGATAGGATCTGGTCATCAGATCAAATAGATCCTGCTAGCATGGATAAGTTTAAAGTATTACACAAAGAATTATTAGACCGTGGTGTTTACCTAGGACCATCTGGATATGAGGTTGGGTTTATTTCTTCGGCACATACCAACGATGCATTAGAAAGTGCAGCTCAAAAGATGTGTGATAGTCTTGATATAGTATTTGCATAAATGATCTTAGGCAAGAGAATACAATATTTATCTATCCTAGTTATCACCTACATGCTCATTTCTATGGGCTGGTGGACCATATTACTCAATAAAAAAAATCAAGAGACCTACGAATCCAAGATAGAGTTGATCAAAACACAATTTGCTACTTCTAGCAATAATCAGA
The DNA here is from genome assembly GCA_937929885.1 of uncultured Saprospiraceae bacterium. Lineage (GTDB taxonomy): Bacteria > Bacteroidota > Bacteroidia > Chitinophagales > Saprospiraceae > CALFUQ01. Next base: position 6,704 of record CALFUQ010000075.1, on the reverse strand, counting down.
TAAGCATGATTGATCAGACCAAAGATATTATGAGGGAGTACAAAAGCCAAAGAACTATGATCTATGGTGAAGCTATTGTGTTTGGACTGATGCTAATTGCAGGGATATGGTTGATTTATAATACATTCAAAAAAGAATATGCGCTTAGTCAACAACAGAATAATTTTTTACTATCTATCACGCATGAGTTAAAGACTCCCCTTGCGTCTATAGGCTTAACCTTAGATACCTTTAAGAAAAGAAAACTATCTGACGCTCAGACTCAAAGCCTTACTAACAATGCACTAGAAGAAACTAAGCGATTAGAAAATATTGTAGACAACATATTGGTCACTTCTAGACTGCAAACAAACCCAGTATTAAACAAGGAACAAATTGATCTTTGGGAAATGATAAATGAATTATCAACCAAACTCACTATTCAATATCCAAACCAAAAAATCATTAACGATGTTCCAATATCACAAACCATATCTGCAGATAAAGAATCCTTTAAGATTGTGATGAAAAACCTTATTGAAAATGCATTAAAGTATAGCCCTTCAGATAGTGAAATAAGGCTTAGAGCTTTTGCAGAATCATCTCATCTTATAATTGCATGTGAAGATCAAGGAGAGGGAATATCTGACTATGAGAAGAAAAGGGTGACAGAAAAATTTTATCGTGTGGGAAGTGAAGAGACTAGGAAAACAAAAGGCACAGGGCTTGGCTTGTACCTCGCTGACCAAATAATCAAATCTCATGGTTATGAATTATCAATAGCTGATAACGTACCTAAAGGAACCATAATCAACATTAAAATTCCTCAGTAATGGCAGATAGGATTTTACTTCTTGAAGATGAAAAAACACTGTCAGATGTAATCACTCTTAATCTAGAGATGGAGGGATATGAGGTTGTTGTCATTGATAAAGGCAAGGAAGCATTACAGTTAAGTAAAAGTCAGCATTTTGATCTTATCATTTTAGATATTATGCTGCCAGATATCAGTGGTATGACAGTATGTGAGCAGATAAGAATCGATAATATTAAAGTACCCATGATCATACTTTCAGCAAAGGATACGAGCAACGATCGTATAGAAGGATTAAAAAAAGGAGCTGACGATTATCTCACAAAGCCATTCATATTCGAAGAATTATTGCTTAGAATTCAGAAGCTGATTAAGCGAAGTGCTTCGGGTAGTGTTAGTACTGTAGATTATTTTGAATTTGGCGATAACAAGGTAAATCTTATAACGTATGAAGCAACTGGCCATGAGGGACAATTTACACTAACTAAAAAAGAAGCCAAACTACTAAAGCTATTTATAGAACGTAAAAACGAAGTAGTATCAAGACAAGAAATACTCCAAGCAGTATGGGGATATGATGTTTACCCGTCCACTAGAACCATCGACAACTTCATAATGTCACTACGCAGGTACTTCGAGTCGGAGCCTCGCAAGCCTAAGTACTTTCACTCTGTGAGAGGAATAGGTTATAAGTTTACTGCTTAGAAATTACTCATCCTTTTATGTACCTCTATTGAGCTTGCTATAGTTGCAAAGGTAGGTGCTATAATCAGCCCTAAGATTGGGATAAATAAGAAAAGCAAGAAGACGCCACCATTCGCAATAGCTAATCCTTTATGTCGCTTCACAAACTGAGCGCTTTCTTTGACATTAAGATGCCGCTCCATGTAATAATCCATATTACCAAACCCAGCATAGTATGCTTGTACCAATAGTATAGCTGGACCAGTAATAACTGTGAGGACAGGAATAAAACTTAATACCAAAAGCAAAAGCGTTAACAAGATCTCTTTACTCAAATTTCTAAATGTGATTGTTATACCTCTGTACAAGTCCTTCATGATAGAAGCAGCAGATAATTTTTCATTGGTCTCATAGCCATTTAACCCAGACTCTACTCTACTAGAAATAATACTTTGAATAGGTGAAAGCACAATCATAATTATGTACTTATAACTAAGCAACGCTAGTATAGAAATAAGCCCTCCAGCAATCCAATCACTTGCTCGATCAAAAAATGCCTTACCAAATTCCCATCGCCAGAAGCTCTGTATCCAGTTGCCAAAATCATCATACAATAAATAAATACCAGAGGAAAGCCCTAACCCGATAATCAAACTAATCAGACCTGAAAGGAATAGATATCGCTTAAGATGAAATTTATTAATTAGCGGGAAGATTTTAAAGTAAGCACCAAAACCGTCTGAAATATCTTTAAACATGATAGAGTTAAAGTTAAGTTTAATCCTAAAACTAAAAGACCCCAGAAAATCTTCTGAGGTCTAATCTATTAATCTTAAAAATTACTCGACTAATTCGAGAATTGGGTCATTATTTTGCTACTGGCTTCTTCTTACGCTTAGTCTTAAATAACTCTACAAGCTCTTTATCAGACATAAATCCTAGCTCAGAGAAACTGGATTTTACAAACTTCTTAATCTCCTGATAATCCTTACCTCTCTTGTCTATGTATACTTTAAGCAACTTCTTGATGTACCTGAGACAAAGTCCCTTCACGTCCTGATTAAACTGCTCATTAGAGAAAATATTCATGTAAGACACGAAGGTCTTATTGATATCCATATAATCTTTATACGCATCTGTATCTAGGTTATCCATCAAAGAAGCGAAGTAGTTCATGATCACACTCCTCACTGCAGTATTTTGCATGGAGACTCCAGCGTTTTGCTCGTAGTACTGTCTAACTTCTTCTATTGCCACTTCATGTATATATCCTTTGCTATGTATCGTATCATTAAGCCTAAAGAATGGTGTTAATTCATCATCTATCTCTTTGCTGATATATGGACTGATTCTGCCATCATTGGCTGGCGAGTAACTAAAGTCCTTATCAGTAAGTAGATCAGTTACGATTTCAAAAAACACATTTTCGAAATTCGGATAATCTGCTCTAAGTTGACCAAATCTTCTCTCTATCAAATCTTTATCACTCTGCGGCAATTCAAAAGACATACTGATAATTATCAACAACTCTACATATTCTCTCTCATTCACAAACTCATCGTTTGCTAAAAACTTAGAGATATAAGGAATAAGATTAGCGTTGTTATACTTATTCTTTGATCTGAAGTTTATAAAAGTCTTAAGCGAATTAAAGCCTAAACGTAAATCCGTGATATTCTCAGGAAATACTGTTGTATGAAAATTAGAATTAACGAATTGCTTCTTATATCTAACGAGTCCGAGATGCCTGTGCTTGGTATCTCTGATAAAATTATCGATGACTTGTGATTCTAGAAATTCAAGGATGTGTTTATTTCCTATATCGTTAAGGAAGTTAGTTCTCCAGATACCGCTACTTAGTGCAAATCCTATTTGAATAGATTGGCCGATTCTATTTTTTAAGCTATCAAAGTTCATACTATTACAAATAGCATCAAGAATAGCTCTGAAATGATTTTGTGGTCTTACGTATTTTATGTCTTCTCCGATGTCTCCTCTTAAAACTGAATAACCTAGAATCCTAGGCAAGAACAGTCCTTCGTATTCTGAATCAAGCAACTCTTGCTCAAGTAGAATTAGTTGGAGTGGAAAATTATTTGCAACATCATCGTAGACTTCTTGAATCTTAGGTTCATAAGCCTGTTGTAGGGCTTTGAATGACTCATCTTCTTCATCATCCAAATATTGTGTCAACTCAGCAGAAGCTTGTATTTCAGCTTTTATTGAGTGTAGTCTTTCTAAAAATTCTGGATTAAGACTTTCCATGATTTAAGCATTAAGAGTTACAAGAAAAAGGGTGAATACTAATGGTATATAAGACGTGGTCTTATCCATTACTCTTCTTCTGAAGAAGAGGCTACTTCTTTCCCTCCGTCCAACTCATCTTGCCATTTCTTCAATCCGTCCCAGTCACCATCGCTCGCCATCTTAGCTTGCTTAGGCCATGTAGTCGGGTCATGCATAGCAAAATTACCTTCTGCACCCTCTAGTATCTCTTTTACCTTACTAGCATCAGTCGCGGCCAATGCTGCGAATGTTGTAATAGATGCTCCGTTTAATACTTTTGCAATTGCCGGTCCAACGCCTTCTATCTTTGTAAGATCATCAGCTTCTCCCGTGCTAGCTGCGGCTGCTGCTGCCACTGGAGCCGCTACTACTGCAGGTGCTTCTACTTTGACCTCTTCAGCTGCTGGTGCAGGCTCTTCTACTTTCGATTCCTCTGCTGCAGGCTCTTCAGCTTTTGGTTCCTCTTTCACTTCTTCTACTGGAGCTGGCTCTTCTGCTTTCGCTTCTTCTTTTGGAGCTTCAACTTCAGCTGCTGGCTTATCTTCTTTTGGTGCTGCTGCTTCCTCTGCTGCTGGAGCATCTGCATCTACTGCCTTAAATTCTTCTAAGGCTTCAGTTGCTGGTGCAGCTGCTACCACTTCTTTCTTTTTAGGTGTACCAAAAAGTCTTTTCCTTTCTTCTTCTTGTTCTCTTTGAGTCTCTGCTCTTCTCTCAGCAACTCTAGCTTCCTTCTCATTGATCCAATCTTGATATAACTTATCAGCTGCATCCTGATCCATAGCTCCTTTAGCAACTCCTCTTGCAAGGTGTTTTCTATATAGCACTCCTTTAAATCTTAGCATCGCTCTTACCGTGTCGGTAGGCTGTGCTCCCTTCATAAGCCATTCGAAGGCTTTGTCTCTATCTAAGTCTATACTTGCTGGTTTCGTCATCGGATTGTATGTACCGATACGCTCTATGAATTTACCATCTCTTGGTGCTCTTGCATCTGCAATAATGATATGGTAGAATGGTGATTTTTTTCGTCCACCTCTGGACAATCTGATTTTTACTGACATTTTTGTTTAAAATTTATTTGGATAAACCATACCCATCTCATCCATTAATGGACAATAGGATTTTAACGGCGCAAAGTTACTCTTTTTTTGTTCTCAGGGTAGAGATTTTTTAATCTTCTACATCAAGACTTTATTACTCATAAATAACTGAATTTCAAGCAATTAAGAATCAGCGTGTTGCTGATGATCATGTGGGACAAGTAGTTCGTCTTCTTCATTCTCATTGAATGGATCCAACCTAGCATTCAAAAGTAAAAGTTCGAAATTATACTTTTGAATCTCCGTACTTAGGATTAAAGTGTCTTTAGATAAATTCTGAATCGTATAAGTGTAATTATCTTCGGTATCCTGCTGTATAACACTCCCCTCAATACTATACCTACCATCCAACTCTTCACCTGTAAAATTAGTCTGCATCGTACTATCACTATTGAATACGAAAAAGGCCTCATTCAGTGTAGTAGTTGGTTTTGCATTTCTTCTTGCATCAACAATTAACCATTTGCCACTGAGCAGCGATGTGTCAAAAGTTTTAACTGGTTCCTCGCAAGATTGAAATACTAGACTGGCTACTATTGAAAAACAAAGAAAGAAAAGGGCTTTAAAATTCATTAAATCAAATCTATGGAATAGTAAACGAAAATAAAATGTCTCTAGTAGTTAATATATTGCAATTTATATGAAATATGTCCTTATAACGGGTGTCTCTACGGGTATTGGATTTGATGCCACAAAACATCTTATAGATAAAGGTTTTTTTGTCTTTGGTAGTGTAAGAAAACAGCAAGATGCAGATAGGTTATCGGCTCTGTTTGGTAGTAACTTCATGCCTTTAGTCTTCGACGTGACAGATCATGAAGCAATTGATCGTAGTTTGTTGATTGTAAAAAAAACATTGGGAAATAACCCGCTCTGGGGGCTGGTTAACAATGCCGGGATAGCAGTAGCAGGACCATTAAAGTACATCACCTCTGAAGAACTAAATCACCAACTTGACGTCAATGTATTAGGCGTATTAAGGACTACAAATGCTTTCGCACCTTTACTTGGAGCAACTAATAATTTTCGGCATCCGCCAGGTCGAATAATCAATATGAGTTCTGTTTCGGGTCTATTTGCTTCCCCATTTACAGGACCGTATAGTATATCAAAGTATGCGTTGGAAAGTATGAATGATGTTTATCGCCGTGAGTTCTTACCATTCGGAGTAGATGTGATTGCTATTGAGCCAGGACCCATAAAAACACCAATCTGGGGAAAGACAACTGTTAAGGATTTAAAAGATAGGTTTCCAGATACCGATTACAATGAAATGCTACCAAAAATTAGTAAGGTCTTAGAGGCAACGGAAAAGAAAGCACTACCTGTAGAAGAAATATCAAAGTTGATTTATAAAATTTTCACAACCAAGAGGCCAAAGCCTAGATATATAATCCACCGTGGTAAACTTGGACTTTATCTCGTAAGACGACTACTGCCGACAAGGCTCGTAGATAGATTAATTAAGAAGTCAATATTTGAGAAAAGCGGCTCAAGGCCGTTTTGAAAAGATAAGAAATTTGAAAATCAGAGGAAATTGGGATGGCCTCGTATTATTTTTTCTTATTGAATGCTCTCTCTTTGATCTTAGCTTTCTTACCTACTAGATCTCTTAGATAGAAAAGTTTAGCTCTTCTCACCTTACCTCTCTTGTGCACTTCTACTTTTACAACACTCGGTGCAGAGTATGGGAATATACGCTCTACTCCTACATTACCAGACATTTTACGTACCGTGAAGGTTTTCTTCTTGCCAGTACCTTTAGTCTGAATCACATCTCCCTTAAAAATCTGGATTCTTTCTTTAGCTCCTTCTATGATCTTATATGATACAGATACATTATC
>CALFUQ010000074.1 GCA_937929885.1 uncultured Saprospiraceae bacterium | reverse complement strand
GCTAATGATTATTTAAACCTTCACTCAGATTCTGACCAATTAAAAATGCAACTAGTAGAGGGGTATAGCGAATCTATTCCTTTTGAAGACAATTATTTTGACATTGTTACTTCATTCAATTCTTTAGATCATGTGGAGGATTTACAACAATCAGCTGACGAAATTCAAAGGGTTATAAAACCAGGCGGGTTATTATTACTTATTTGCGATGTAAACAGAAAAACCACGTTAACCGAACCACACAGCATTACTCCTATGGTGCTCATGAATTATTTCAATAAACTAACTCTAGAGGAAAGGAAAATTTTACAGACTAGCTATAAGCATCGAATTTACGAGAACGTAAGAGCAGATAAACCTCTTCAAAATGTAAACGAGCAGGGGGTGATGATTGCTAAATTTAAAAAACGCTGAGTGCGATTTTATTAGTTTCAAACTAGTGAAGTACACAATGAAATTAAGATGTTTCTAATCTGCTACCTTCTCTTTTATTTCAATCTCTTCGACTTCTAAAGGTGCTTCTTCAGCATCACCTTTTTCTACAATATCAAATACTTGATCCTCTTCGGACTCAGTAATTTCTCCTCTTAGCATGATTGCTCTTGCTTTGGCTTTAGTGATTTTAAGCATATAGCTTTTGTCTTCAGTTTCATATGGGAGTGCCAATACTTTTTTCCCTTTAAGATCAGTGAATGATACCAGTTGCTTAGAAAATCCCATAGGGTACTTCTGTATGATAGCATTGATAATTGACTGGTCTGCAGCCTCAAGATCTTTGATGACTCTTGGTTTAGTTTTCATTGTTTCGTTTTAAAGTAATACATCACTATTACTTCTCAGGTCATCGGTTGGTGAAATAAATATATTAAATAAATTCATAATATTTAATTATTCTTAACTATCTATTCAAAATAGAAACAGATAAGCTCTATAAAAGAAAATTCTAATGATTAAAAATTTGGGTTTGAGTAAACGGATAAGCTTACTAAAAAGGATATTAACTGCTTTACCTGACCAAGGCATGGACCTTAAACTCCCCGAGGCTATTGTACTCAAAGGCAGGAAGTGGGAGTTTAAAAATATTAAGAATAGACAGTACAGATTTTAAGAATTGACTTTTGACTTTTATTCTTGTAAGATCTACATCCAAACCAAGGTAATATTGTCTATGTCGAGGGAAGGCAATTTCGTCAACAACGAATCTATCATCATTTTCTAAATGCCATTCATTAGCAAATCCTCCAAACATATTCTCAGAACCGTAACCAACTGCAACATTGAGCCAGCCAGGAATCTTATTGTCCTTATTCACTAATGATTTAAGATTAAAAGAAGCCCAGATAGTCTGAGCATTGTAATCTTTAAGGTAAGACTCAACAAAGCCTGATCCAAATAAATCATCTGCTCGTGCATCTAAGGAGGTAAAGCTTGAACCATTAACAGCAGATATATTATCTGTTGGATAACTTTTGGGCCATGAAGATACCTTCACTGTTATGCGCTGCTCACCCCAGACCTTTTGCTGGACGACGAATGCGCTTGTCCCAGCCAAGTTAGCCGCCATGTCTCCAACTGAGAATCCCCAATTTTCTGAAAAGCCATCCATCACTTCGACAGTTGCTTGAAAGATACTGCCACATAAAGCACCTACTAGTATAGCTTTGTCCTCTGATAGGCCAGTCCACTTAGAACCTTTATAACCTAGTACACCTTGGAAGTAAGCTGTATAAAGGTGACCTGCTTTATCTATGTTATTCCATTCATTCCAATCATCAAACAAGTGAAACTTAGACTGAGGGTATTGCTTATACCAAGTATTATATAGACCAATAGAAAAGCCAGTATAAAGTAAACTAGTGCCTGTCAAAGCAATATTAAATCGCTTTTTATTAAGTGTATCAGAAGGAGTAAAAAATTCTGAAAATGAAGTAGGTTCTTGAGAAGAAATTGAATGCGATTGTCCGTTGGATATCGTACAAAACAATAAAACAAATATCACTATAAAGGTATGTCTGAGCCAGTATCCCATTGTGTCTTGTCAAAGATACGTTCAACTATAGGTCGATATTGTCCAATATCTATCCTTATAGTACTGTTATTGGTAATATGATAATTATTGGCAGCGAAAGTTTTATAAAAAATCAATTATCTTTCGACATCAATCCGAAACTGTTCTCTTTTATGGGTATAAGAAATTTACTTACAGGGTTATTTGTTTGTTTATCAATCCTCATGGTTGATGCTCAAGATTTACATTTCACCAATTTTAGATTAGCACCATTGACTATTAATCCGGCATTGGCTGGTGCCTTTGAAGGTACAATCAGGGTAGGAGGTATTTATAGAGGTCAGTGGCTTGATGTGAGTGGGTATAAGACCCCTGCACTTTATGTTGATTCACCAGTGATCAGAGGTTTTAGAAAAAATGATTGGGTAGGAGTAGGGATTTCTTTCTTTTCAGATAAAGCGGGTATTGGAGGCCTTACAGATACAGGCGGATCATTAAATGCCGCATATCACCTTGGACTTGATAAAAACAACATACGTAATAACATAGCAATAGGTGTATCCTGGGGAAATATCAGTCGAAAACTTACTGATGCGAATAACTTTACTTTAAGAGATGAGTTAGTTGGCGGCCCTGGTACATTATCTCCAGACAAGATGGATTTGTTATCTAGAATGGATGGTGAGTCATACACCGATTGGACGGCAGGGGTTACACTACACTATGATCTTACTAAACGTAATAGACTTAAAGCAGGATTAGCAGCAGGTCATATAACTACACCTATAAATTCATTGATCAATACAAGATCAGAGGATGGTTTTAAAATTACAGGATTTGCTCAGCTAGAGCTTGGCATGACTGATAGGTTTTCGATTGAGCCAGCAGTGCTTTTCCAGATAGAATCTCCAGGTAAGGAGTTAGCACTTCAAGGCCTTGCAGGATATGTACTTGATCCTAAGAAGGATTTGGAACTTAATGCAGGTCTAGGGTATAGGGTTGGAGATGCAGTACAACTTTTATTAGGAGCAACTTATGGTGATCTAAATGTAGGAGCAAGTTTTGACGCAAATGCTTCTAGTTTTCAAGGAGCGTCAGGATTCCAAAATGGATTTGAGATAGGTGCTTCCTACATCATTAAAATATATAAGAAACCGAATGTGAAACCAGTGATTATCTGTCCAAGGTTTTAATCATTAAAAAAAAGAAATTAAAAGATGAGGCTTCTTTTCGTATTTATAAGTTTTATAGTTTTCTCTCAGTTGGTCACCGCACAGCCAATTAGCACGGTGCCATTGGATGTAATGTTAGACACTGGTGATGAGCAAGTAGAGAAAAAAGATTATGTCAATGCGTTAGATTGGTATGAGCAGGCATACAAAGAGCAAAAGGATAAAGATCTTGCTCTAGAGATCGCTTACTTACAGTATAAACTCAGAGACTATGAAGATGCGGGCAGATGGTACAAAAGAATTTTGGATAGAGATAAAGAGAATGAATTCTTGGAGGATAGATATCTCTATGGTAAAACTTTGAAAGCTCAAGGTAAGTACCAAGAAGCAGCAGAACAATTCAGAATGTTCATCGATAGCTCTGAGTCACCAGAAATCATAGTCCTTGCTAAGAACGAATTGCAGGGAATAGATATGATAGATAAGTATGAAGAGAATATCGGGACAGTTGTTTCTTTTGCAGAAAAAGATATCAACTCAGGATTCACAGAATTATCACCTCGGCAGTATCAAGATGGCACATTATATTACTCTTCTATACCCGCCAAGAAACAAATAGAAGTAGACTATACAGATGAAGAACATTTCGCGAGGATATATACCGTTTCTAAAACGGATAAAGGATACGAAGATCCCACACCTCTCGGAACACACATAAACAGACAAGGATATCATACAGGGAATCTGGCTTTTTCAAGAGATGGCAGAAGAATGTATTTTACTAGAGCAGTCCTTTATGGTAATGATCTTGATGAATCAAAACTCTATGTAAGTACAAAGTCTGATACAGACTGGAGTCCACCGATGGAAATCGAAGGACTTAATGGAGATTTTCAAATTAAGCATCCAACGGTAGGTGAGTTATTTGGAAATGAGGTAATCTACTTCGTCTCTGATATGGAAGGAGGAATTGGAGGGTTTGACATTTACTATTCTACAGTTACTGGAGATAGTTATGCAGCGCCAGTTAATCTTGGGCCTTCAGTAAATACAGCACAAGATGAGGCGACACCATTCTATCAAGATGGATCATTATATTTTAGTTCAGAAGGATATCCTGGGCTAGGTGGTTATGATATCTATTCTACTACATGGGATGGATCAAAGTGGAGCGAGATAACCAATATGGGATTCAATTACAACAGTTCTTACGATGACCTCTATTTTAATATGAATGGGGATGGAACTAATGGGTTCATTGTTTCTAATAGGTTAGATAAAGCTAAAAGAAGTGTAAAAGGTAAGTCTTGCTGCGATGATATCTACGAATTTAATATCAGAGAGATTATCATAGACCTAATAGTGGAAGTAAGTGAAGACAAAGGCCCACTTGAAGGTGCTAAGATTAGATTGATAGATGAGTCAGAAGCAACAGATCCTAAAGAAAAGTCTAATCCTGACGGTAATGAATTTCAGTTTCTGTTAGATGGAGATAGATCGTACAGAGCAATTGTAACTAAAGAAGGTTATTATCCAGATACTATTCTATTTAATACTTCGGGGATTATAGATGACTTTACAGTTAATAAAAAGTCAAAGCTTAAGCCGATACCAGTAGAGGTTGTACCAGAAGAGCCAGAATACGAAACGATCACAATCAATCAGAGTATCAGATTGAATAATATATATTTTGATTTTGATGATTGGAAGATTCTCCCTGATGCAGAGCGAGATTTAGGTAGTCTACTAGAACTTATGAATAAGTATCCGACTATGGTTATAGAACTATCCTCTCATACAGATGCTCAAGGAGTCTCGACTTATAATCAGAAACTCTCTCAACGTAGAGCAGATTCAACTAAGAAATGGTTGTTAGATAAAGGTGTAGCAGATGAGAGAATTAAACCCGTGGGTTATGGAGAAGCTCAAATCCTAAATCAATGTGTTAATGGCGTTAGATGCGATGATGATGAGCATAGGTTTAATAGGAGATCAGAGTTTAAAATCATAGCAGGTCCTGAAACAATCGAAATCAAGAAAGAAGTATTAAAAGGCGCACAGCGAATTAAATAAATTATGCGCCTGATACTACTTTTAGTTACCTGCACAAGTATTGCTTTTTCTTGTAGTACTCCTAAGAAACTCGTTAAAGATGGTCCTGTCATCACTTTTGATGCTAATCCTATAGATATAGGTAAGCTTACTAAAGGGGAGTTGCACACACTGTTCTTCAACTTTACTAATACTGGTAATGAGAATCTTGTAATCGATCTAGTAACCGCATGTAAGTGTGCTGAGCTAGACTGGCCAAGAACTCCCGTCGCTCCTGGTCAGCAAGGAGAGATCAAAGTCGTATTTGACAGTTCTACTATAGAGGTAGGTCAAATCACCAAAACAGTGGATATTATCGCAAATACCGACCCTTTAGTTGTAGAAGCCAAATTCAAAGTGAACATTCTTAGCCCCTAAAGGATTTATTTAGATATAGTCTAAATAAAATATTGTTAAAAATTGGCAATTCCTAAGCGATATTTAAACATAAAGCTTTCTATCTTTGCCCAAAATTTCACATATATATTTGAATGAATAATATGTTTTCCCTCCGTAGAGCTGTTTATTTTTTAGTGATCTTCTTAATAAGTCAGCCATTATTAGCTCAAAGTTCATCGTCTAATTCTAACTATACAATCTATGCGCTTATAGCAGTAGGATTGTTTGTTATAGTTGGGGCCATTTTGACGCTAAGTGATAATTTAATTCAGATCGAAGCTAAAGACCAAGGTGTTGATCTAGAAGAAAAAGAAACCTCTATAAGTTCCGTATTAGGAGGTATTTTAGGAAAGTCTAATCCTGCATTCACTTCAGGTGCTCCCGTGCATAGATTTAAGAAAGGATTTGATATTGATATCACTGGTGCAGCCCAAAAGGTAGTTGATAGTTCTATTGTAGTTAATAGGTATGCAGTTAGACCGACGAACTTTAGAGGCATAGCTCCTATCCCAAGATTGGAAGTAGCAGTAGGAGATGAAGTTAAAGCAGGAGATATCTTGTTTGCAGACAAAAAAAATCCAACGATCAAGTTTGTAGCTCCAGTGAGTGGTGAGGTAGTAGAAATTAGAAGAGGAGAGAAGAGGTCTATATCCGATGTGATCATCTTAGCTGATAAAGAAATTAAGTACAAAGTATTTGACGTACCAAATTTAGATGGCCCTAGAGCAGAGCTAATAGATTTCTTGGCTGTATCTGGAGGCTTAGCTTTGATTAATCAGAGACCGTATGATGAGTTACCAAGTATAACGCTTGTTCCAGAGAATATTTTCATTTCTACATTTGATACAGCACCATTAGCAGCAGATCAAGGTCTGCTATTAGATGGTAAAGAAAAAGCATTCGCAAACGGAATTAAGGTCCTAAGAAAATTAACAACTGGTAAAGTTCACCTTGGCTTAGATGCTAGAGGAGTTGCACCAAGAAATATTTTCAAAAATGCTGAAGGAGCACAGAAGCATTGGTTTGCAGGGCCTCATCCTGCAGGTAATGTAGGAGTGCAGATGCACCATACAGCGCCGATTTCGCGAACAGGAAAAGTATGGACACTTAGGCCTCAAGATGTTGCCACTATCGGAGAG
>CALFUQ010000073.1 GCA_937929885.1 uncultured Saprospiraceae bacterium | reverse complement strand
CATTAATGCACTTGTCGCATCTGATTCTGTGTTAATTCCTGTTCAATGCGAAATATTCTCACTGGAAGGGCTTGGAAAACTTAAGAACACCATCTCTGTAGTAAAAAATCAACTTAATGAAGACCTAGCTATAGAGGGTATTGTTTTGTCTATGTTTGATAAGAGGTTAAGGATGGCAAAGATGGTTGTAGAGGAAGTTACAAATGGCGTAACTGATAGAGTGTTTAATACTATTATTCATAGAAACTCTAAAGTTGGAGAAGCTCCTTCGCTTGGTCAGCCAGTTATCTTGTATGATGCTGCTTGCAAAGGGACTACTAATTTCTTGAATCTTGCTTATGAGTTTTTACAATATAACCAAGATGATATTCATCCTGCAGTAAGTGATGATGAACCAAGTATGACCAAATAGATAATAACCCAAAAGATAATGACAATATAGATGGCAAAGAAAAAAAAGGATCTAGGTAGAGGTATCAAAGCATTATTATCGAATATAGAATCTGATAATAACCAATTAGAAAAAAAGTTAGAATCTAATGCAGCAAACAAAACTGCCTTAGTAAAGTTGTCTAAGATAGAGGCAAATCCAGATCAACCAAGAAGAGAGTTTGACCAAGAAGCGCTTAAAGAATTAGCTCATAGTATCAAAGTGCATGGAATAATTCAACCTATCACAGTTAGGAAGTTTGGGGGCAATACATATCAAATCATTTCAGGTGAAAGGCGATATCGAGCAGCTAAATTAGCTAAGCTAGATAAGGTTCCAGTTTACGTAAGAGAAGCAGATGATGTAGCCCTGCTAGAGATGGCTCTGATAGAGAATATTCAGCGAGCAGATCTGAATGCTATGGAAGTTGCTATATCATATCAACGACTTATAGAAGAATGCGATATTACTCATGAAGACCTATCTGAACGGGTAGGCAAAAAACGTAGCACGGTAAGTAACTATGTTAGGTTGCTAAAACTCCCACCTAGTGTGCAAACTGGGTTGAAAGAACAAAAAATTTCCATGGGTCATGCAAGAGTAATAGCTGGACTTGATGATACGGCAGATCAAATTAATCTTTACAATAAGATTATCAATTTAGGTCTATCAGTGCGATCAGCAGAGACAGCAGCTAAAAACTTAAAAGGATCATCCTCTAAACAACCTAAAGCATCTAAGTCAGAAGGTTTAACAGCTGATGTGATTAAGATTAAAGATCAGTTAAGTGCTAAACTCGGTTCTAGAATCACGATAGAAAGAAGCAAGTCTGGTAAAGGTAAATTCATAATCCCTTTCAAATCCGATGGAGATTTTAATGATATCATCGAGGCCATACTTGAAGATTAGGCAACAGGGCTAACAACTGTATCGTTTATTGACTATGCGCTATGCAATCGCTATCATTCTTTGTTTTTGGTTGAGTACTCGACTCTCAGCGCAACTTTATGATGAGTATACTGATGAAGAGATTGTAAATGATGATTTTACCTTCGATGGTTTAGACCAAGACACTATCATCAAGGTAGATAATTCTTCAGATCCATCAGGGTTTAAAGCTATATTTTCAGGTAAGCCAGGTAAGGCCGCAATGTATTCATTAATGGTCCCTGGTTGGGGGCAGGTGTATAATGGAAAAATCTGGAAAGTCCCATTAGTGATGGCTTTAGAAGGAAGTGCGATTTATTATTTACTTAATAATCGTAGCAAGTATAATGATTTCAATGCATGCTATATATCGTTAGCAAGTGACATGGGAGAGATAGAAGAATGTAGTGGAGTTAGAAATGTTGGTGATGCTTTCAAAATTAGGCAAGCTTATCGCAAACAAAGGGAGTTGTCTTATGTGTTTGTGTTAGGTGCACATTTGTTTCAAGCGTTTGAAGCTTTTATCGATAGGCACTTAGTAGATTTTGACCTTGATGAAGATTTGAGTTTTCAGCCTTTTGTGCAACCTAATTATACCGCTAATGAAATTCATTTGGCAGGTATTTATCTAAACTTAAGCCCTAACAAAAAGCCTGGAAAACCAAAGTTCCTCCAATAAAAAAGGTTCTTAAAACTTAATTTAAGAACCTGCTATAATAAAGAGTATTTATTCCTTCTACTCTACCCGTTTCCCATTTTCAAATCCGATAACATATGCTTCAGGGTATTTTTTCTTGATAGTCGGCAAACCTGAGTTAGCATAGACTTTAGTAGCATAATCTCCAATCATGTATAAATAATTGCTTCTACCAGTTTGCAGTATTTCTACGTCATCATGATTGTTAAATATCACATGATCATCTGGCAGTGCAGTACCAGAAAAATGGATAACATACTTATACCCAGAAAAGTCTCCTATGGTATTGAGCTTATTTGAAGACTCAGATGATGATTGCTCTTTATCTAAATCTTCTTTGGAATTCTGCATGGTTGTTGATGACTTGTCGAGCTCAACTGCTTCAGTTATTTTTTCATCAACCATTTTAACTTCCTCAGTGATTATTTTACTGACGTTTTCAACTTGCTTAGATGATTCTGTTGCTGCGGCGTCCATATCATTTTTGTCTTGAATTTGGATACTGTTATCATTTAATTCTTCTTTAGTTGATTCCAATTTATTTTCCACCTTACTTGCAGCACTTGGTTTTAATCCTTTGTCTTGAAGTTTATCAAGATCAGCCTTGTCTTTTACTTGCACCTGCCCTTCACTTTGTAGCTCAGCAATGATATCATCCATGTTTTCCTCGAGCTTCATTTTTTCAAGAGATTTAAATGGTTCTTTAGCGGCAGCAATGCTCAGGATCTTAAACTCGGTTCTTCTGTTAACAGAATGCTCAGCCTCAGTACAGTCAGCAGAATCATCGCACTTGTTAATCAGTTTAGTTTCTCCATATCCTCTGGCTGTGATACGATATCTTTT
>CALFUQ010000072.1 GCA_937929885.1 uncultured Saprospiraceae bacterium | reverse complement strand
GGTTTATTAGTTTCGTCTAATATCCACAAGTAGCTATCTCCTGGAGTAGTACCTCCTGACGAATAACTTACCATAAGTCCTTTTTTCCCGTTTTCTACTTCTACGATACTTCTTGTCACCCCTGGATCAAAAAGCTTGTATGGTGCATAGAGCCAAAAAGAATCATTACACCAATGTCCCCATGCCTCACCTAAAGCAGCGTCCTTAGAATCACCAGTAAGCATCTCACCATCTGCCTTTGCTTCACCAGTCATAGCCTTAAGGTCCATGACAGCTTCAATATTCCCAAATTTAATCACGGCTATCTCTTTCTGTTTATCCCAAGCGTATTGATTCCTGCCAGAAAAATCCCAAGCTATATATCTGAGCGAATCCCAAGCTGGTTTATTCATAGCAGTCAACATTTGATTTGCTAGTTTATCTGCTTCTGGGCCTGTTTTTCCTTCAGGTTTACTTTCACTTAATACAAAATATGCGATTACTAGGCCAATTACTAAGAGCCCAAGTATAGATAAACATCCGATTCCTATTTTCTTCATGTTGCGTACTATTAATTATTCTGAAAAGTAATGAAATAAGCCCTCTTACCAATGATAATAATCAAGTTCATATCTTTAACCTATGTATAAGAATAAGAAGGTCATAGTTGTTTTGCCTGCATATAACGCGGCTTTGACCTTGGGTAAGACTTACCAGGAGATAGATAGAGATATCGTAGATGATATTGTCCTTTGTGACGATGCGAGTAATGATGAAACTATAACAATAGCAAGGCAGCTAGGGATTGACCATATCATTCAACACGAAAAGAATAAGGGTTATGGTGGTAATCAAAAGTCTTTGTATAATAAAGCCCTTGCGCTTGGAGGGGATATCATTATCATGTTACACCCGGATTATCAGTACACTCCAAAGCTAATCCCATCTATGGTTAACATAATAGGGGAGGATTTATACCCAGTAGTTTTAGGGTCTAGGATATTAGGTCGGGGAGCAAGGAAGGGTGGTATGCCACTCTACAAATACATCGCGAACAGATTACTAACACTAGGACAAAATGCGCTCAACGGATATAAGTTATCAGAGTACCATACGGGTTACAGAGCCTTCAGTAGAGCAGTGCTGGAGGGTATAAATTTTAATCAGAACTCAGATGATTTCGTTTTTGATAATGAGATGCTTTCACAAATTATTTATAAGGGATTTCATATCGCAGAAGTAACGTGCCCAACTAAATATTTTGATGAGGCTTCTTCTATAAACTTGCCTCGTAGTATGAAGTATGGTTTTGGAGTAATTAGGGTTTCTTTGATGCACTTCTTGCAGCGGATAAGGGTAGGTAAGTTTTCACTCTATCGATAATCTAAGGTGTCTCGAGTATCCTTCAGCAATAAAGTATTGTGCAAGGATGTAAGTAAGCATTACTAAAAATCCTCCTTTCTGAAATACCTGAGCAAAATTTACCATTGCAAGAATGCTATCTGATATCACGAATAGCAAGACACCATAAACGATATAATTATAACCTTTCAATTTTAAGTTTCTGTTGATACCAGTAAATGCCATTAGTGCAATAGCGGCTGAATATATCACTACTGGGATTCTAATTCCTGTGGTATAAGACCACAGATAAGTATTAAAAACAAGACAGAAAACAACTAGTAGAAAAGCACAAGTTAAAAATCTGATTATCTGGAATTCGATATCCTTAAAGAACAAATAGGAGTAAATTATTTGCATAACTAAAAAACTAGCTAGCCCTAACTGGAAAAAATTTGCACCTGAGAAAAGCAAGAAGACATCTCCAAGCCAAGCAAACACCATAGCAATAATAAACACATAAAATGTTTTGACCTTAGGTGTCTTACTAATAAAATACAAGATTAATAATGGAATTATCAAAGATTTAGTAAGATGTCTATAAGGTAGATCAACCAAAACATTTACTATATCAACGATGGAGATAAGAAAGAATAGTGTTAGATAGATTTTTGGTTTCATGCGTTACTTAACGACTTAGTTTCCAGGCATAAAAAAAGCCAGATAATTATTATCCAGCTTTATTAATTTAAATATATTTTCAATTAGTCCTTATTATCTTCTTTCATGCCTTCTTTGAGTTCTGTCTCAATAGAGGCTCTAGCATTATTAAACTCTTTAATTCCTTTTCCTAACCCTTTCATCAATTCTGGAATTTTCTTCCCTCCAAATAACAATAGGATAGCACCAAAAACCACAAACATCTCAGGACCGAAGAAGTTAAGTAATACGATTAAATTCATTTTATTCTTTTTTGAATTAGGTCAAATTTAGGCTATATCAAGTACTATAGCAACTACAGTAAGATATAGTTATTTTTTTAATCCGATCTCTTTTAGCCGTTCATTTAAGTAGTCTCCTGCGGTAATATTCTCATATTCTAAAGGCCTTTCTTCCGTTACACAGCTTTCTAGGCATGTGAGGTCCATTTCGCTCTTAGGGTGCAAGAAAAAGGGGATGGATAATCTAGGTCTATGCCATTCTTCTTTAGGAGGGTTTATTACTCTATGCGTAGTTGATTTTAAATAGTTATTAGTCAGTCTTTGTAGCATATCGCCCACATTGATTACTATTTCATCTTCTTCTGGAGTTATGTCTAGCCACTCTCCAGCATTATTTAATAGTTGCAGTCCACCAGCAGAAGCTCCTACAAGTAACGTGATAAGATTAATATCTTCATGTTGCTCTGCTCTAATAGCTGTCCTTGGTTCCTCTGTAATTGGAGGGTAATGTATTGTTCTTAGAATGCTGTTACCATCTTCTATCTTTTGAGTAAAATAGTTTTCGTCTAGATCAAGATAAAGCGCGATAGCTCTGAGTAAATGCCCTCCAGTCGTCTCAAATGCTTTATACAGTTCTTTCCCTTCGGTATTAAATGAAGGTACTTCTGCTACGCTTACGTTATCTGGATATTCTTCTGTATTAGCTTTGTCACCTTCTACATACTGACCTAGTTGAAAAAACTCTTTTAGGTCTGCCACCTTAGATTGTTTAGCATGCTCTCTACCAAAAGAAGTATAGCCTCTTTGGCCAGCCATGTTTTTGACCTCATATGATCTCTTAAGATCAACAGGTAGTGAAAAAAATTCCTTCGACGAACTGTAAAAACCTTCCACAAGATTTTTGTCTATTCCATGGTTAATTACACCTACGAATCCGACATTATGAAAAGCCTCACCGATAGCTTTGATGAAATTATTTCGTTCTTCTTCTGAGCCATTTACGAAAGTGGAAAGATCAACTACTGGAATGGTACGATTAGACATTATTAACGGATTTATAAATTTTATTAACGCTGAATTTTAACTTAAAAATAGATTTTTATTCTTTTCTAGGTTTGTATTTAGACAGGTCTAATATTTTTTGAGCATCGTTTTCTAGGATCAACATATCTAGACTGATTTCAGGGTGCTTACCCATATAGGCTTTAACAATCTGCCACCCCATATAGTTCGCAATTCTGCCTGGCGCTTCAGGCGGCATTCCTGGAGAGTCAGGACCAGGG
>CALFUQ010000071.1 GCA_937929885.1 uncultured Saprospiraceae bacterium | reverse complement strand
AGTTAGAAAGAACATATAAAACGGAACAGATTATGAATAGAGAAATAAGATCAACACTAAGCAAAGGAGGCACATTATCACTAGAGGTAATCGATACTCCGATGCCAGAGCCTGCAGCTCACGAAGTGGTAGTAGAGATTCATGCTGCACCTATAAACCCATCAGATGTAGGTGTGCTCTTTGGATTATCAAATATGATTACCACTGATCTTATAGGCACAACAGCTAACCCAAAGACTATAAAATATCCATCTGCCATAGTAGATCATATGAAAGGAAGATGGGACAAAGCGCTACCAAGTGGTAACGAAGGATCTGGGGTCGTAGTAAGTGCTGGAAGTGATATGCAACATCTTATGGGTAAGGTGGTCTCATTATTTGGAGCTAACTGTTTTTCCCAATATCGATGTGTACCAGGTCTATCATGTATGGTCATGAATGAAGGCACTACTCCAGATCAAGCTGCTGCGAGCTGTGTAAATCCATATACAGCACTGGGTATGGTAGCAACAATGAAGATGGAAAATCATAAAGCAATCATTAACACTGCTGCAGCATCTAACCTAGGCCAAATGCTTCTCAAAGTTTGTAAAGCAGATGGGATACCACTTATCAATATAGTCAGAAGACAAGAACAAGTAGACCTTTTAAAATCAATCGGTGGAGAATATGTACTTAACTCTAGTGATGATAATTTTAAAAGTCAGCTTATAGATGCAATCAGTGAGACTGAAGCCACTTTGGCCTTCGAATGTATAGGTGGAGGGGATATGGCAGGACAGATCTTAGAAGCCATGGAAAAATCACTGGCCAGCAAAGCTGACACCTATAGCGTATACGGCACAACTACACTTAAGCAGGTGTATATCTACGGTAGTCTAAACCAAGCGCCAACCACATTCAATAGATCATTCGGTTTGTACTGGAACATAAGTGGCTGGTTAGTGACTCCTATTATCCAAAAGTTAGGTATGGAAGGATTTAGGGCTATGCAACAGAGAGTTGCAGATGAGATTGACACCACTTTTAAGAGCGAGTTTCATAAATCAATATCTCTTGACGAAATGTGTGAGCCAGATCATATACTAGAATATGTCAAGGCTGGTAGTGGTAAGAAGTATCTGGTGAAGCCGCAGTTAAATTAGTTTAGCTCGACCG
Organism: uncultured Saprospiraceae bacterium; assembly: GCA_937929885.1. Lineage (GTDB taxonomy): Bacteria > Bacteroidota > Bacteroidia > Chitinophagales > Saprospiraceae > CALFUQ01. The sequence goes on along the minus strand of CALFUQ010000071.1, from coordinate 4,649 downwards.
AAATTGATGCACTATTCCTACTCTTGGAGTTAAACTAGTAGGAAATGAAACTTATGCCTTTGGAGGAGAATTGTCCCACTGTACTTACTCTGAACATGGCATCTAGTTTCTATCTATCACAGAATCTCCCCAATCAGCTATAGCTTTAATTACAGGTAGAAGTGATAGCCCCAATGGCGTAAGTGAATATTCCACTTTTAGTGGAGGCTTTTTGTAATACACAGTCCTTTTCACTATTCCATCTGTCTCTAATTTTTTTAATTGTAGACTCAAAGTTCTTTCAGTTACGGTAGGCATTTCTTTTCTTAACTCCGAATATCTTAATGTCTTATCCATCAAGTGATATAAGATAACAGTCTTCCATTTTCCACCGATAACTCCCATGGTTAGACTAGCACAACAAGGGTATTCTTGCCCTTTAAATGTAATCTTGGTTTGCTGCTTAACATCCTTCATTAGTACTATACTTTTTGACCGTTATTGTAAAAGTAGATAACTATAAATAGGTTTGCAACTATAATAATTATAGTAACAAAAATAATAGTGTAATGAAAGCGATGATAATTACTCAGTATGGTGAAAATGCCAAATTCGAATCTAAAGAAATTGATAAGCCTGAAGTAAAGGCAAATGAAGTACTAGTTAAAATAGCCGCCTCAAGTGTCAATACTGTAGATACCATGATTCGTAATATGGGATCTGATCTACCACTTTCTCCTGTTGCTCCCGCATTGCTCGGGATGGATTTTGCAGGTACAATAGAAGCAATAGGAGGCAACATAAAAGACCTTAAAGTAGGTGATGAAGTGTATGGCTGTGCAGGAGGATTAGCCGACCTGCCTGGTACCTTAGCGGAGTATATTGCTGCGGACAGCGATTTAGTTGCCCTTAAGCCAAAGAATCTTTCTATGAGAGAAGCTGCAGCTTTGCCGCTGGTTGCTATTACAGCATATGAAGGTCTTACCAGAGCTGGTGTCAAAGCAGGACAAAAAGTATTAGTGCACGGTGGTTCTGGTGGTGTTGGACATGTTGCTCTGCAATTAGCCAAAGAAATGGGTGCTGAAGTCTACTCAACAGGTGGTGGCGAAAAGCAAATGGCGCTTATTAAGAAATTAGGAGCTACCCCAATAAATTATAAGACAGAGACTGTTGAGAATTACGTTCAGAAATATACCGATGGAAAAGGATTTGATGTTGTGTATGATAGCGTAGGTGGTGAAAATTTGATCAACTCGTTTAATGCAGCAAAGCTTAATGGACAAGTAGCTACTACAGTATCTTTATTGGAGTTGGATCTTACTCAGGTGCACTTTAAAGGATTATCTCTACATGTGGTATTTATGTTGATACCGATGTTACATAATCACAATAGAAAAGATCATGCTCACATCCTTAGTGAAGTAGCTAAGATTATTGAAGCTGGTAAACTGACACCAATCGTAGATGAAAAAAAGTTTTCTTTGGATGATGTTAATGAAGCCCATGCACATCTTGAGAGTAAAAATTGTATTGGCAAGGTAGTAGTAGAAAATTCATAATTTTTATGAGCCAGTTTCAGACCATAAATACTGGATACAATAATACCTTTAAGAGTGGGGAATTGAGCATTGGAATAGTTGTTCCTATAGAGAACTATTCCAATAGCTCTGTACCTAGAATGTATGACCATCTTAAGCTAGCCAAGCTCATAGATAACTTAGGCTTCAATGCACTATGGTTGCGAGATGTACCTATGCATGTTCCTGCTTTTGGAGATGCGGGACAGACTTATGATCCGTTTACCTATCTTGGATTTTTAGCGGGGCAGACAGAGCAGATAGCACTTGGTATTTCCAGTATTGCTTTGCCGTTGCATCATCCTGTTCACGTTGCTAAATCAGTCAATACTATAGATCAATTATCTAAGGGTAGAATTATATTAGGTATAGCATCAGGAGATCGTGCTGAAGAATACCCTGCGACAGGAATGGACTATGTAAGCAGAGGTGCATCGTTTAGGGATTCATATGCATACATACGATCCTCGGAAGAAGATTTTCCTGTTTTAGATAACAACATATTTGGGACCTTAGATGGCTCTATGGACATTTTACCCAAACCTTATGGATCTAAAATTCCAATGTTGGTCACTGGACACAGTCAACAGTCTATAAAATGGATTGCAGAAAATGCCGATGGCTGGATGTATTATCCAAGGAATTTTCAGCAACAAGAATTAAAAATAAAGGAGTGGCGGCAATTGATCAGTAAGACCCATATTTATAGCAAACCCTTTATGCAACCGCTATATATAGATCTAGTGGATCAAAGTGACTTTAAACCACAGGGAATCCATTTAGGAATAAGAACAGGTACTGATTTTCTTTTAGAGTATTTGCATAGTTTAAAAAGTATTGGAGCCAATCATGTAGCACTCAATTTGAGATTTAATAATTGCAGAATAGAGGATACCTTAGAATTACTTGCTAAGAAAGTACTACCTCAATTTCATAATAATAAACATTAGAAATGTCATGAGCAAAACTATATTGATCACAGGAAGTACAGACGGCATCGGTAAACTTGCCGCTACTAAACTAGCTCAGAGTGGTCATCAAATCATATTACATGGCCGTAATCCTCAAAAACTTGCCAAGGTGGTAGAAGAAATCAAGTCTGCTGCTGATAATCAAAATATATCTGGATATATAGCTGACTTCTCTAACTTAGAAGAAGTAAAAAATATGGCTGCAAAAATCAAGGAAGAGCAGTCTTCAATAGATGTACTTGTCAATAATGCAGGCATATTCAAAACCGCTCATACTATTGCAGGTAACGGCATGGACATCAGGATGGTTGTTAATTATTTAGCTCCTTTTGTATTGACCAATTCCTTATTACCACTTTTGAAAAAGAGTAAAAATCCTCGTGTTATAAATCTAAGTTCAGCAGCACAGACGACTGTATCGGCTACATCATTTGAAAAAAATAGTAACTATTCGCATAACGAGGCATATGCACAGAGCAAGTTAGCCATACTGATTTGGAGCTTTTACTTAGCGCAACAACAACCAGACGTTGTAACAATCGCACTTAATCCAGGTTCGCTATTAAATACAAAAATGGTAAAAGAAGCATATGGTAGGTTTTATTCATCAGCAGATAAAGGTGCCGATATTATAGTTGATCTAGTAACTAAGGTTAACTATAGTGAATGCAGTGGTAAATATTTTGATAATGATAATGGAGATTTTGGAAGAGCGCATCCTGATGCTTACGACAACCAAATAATTCAAGATCTCATTTCTATTACAAGGAAAATTGTTAGCTAAACTTTTCAATAAAATTGGTACATAATATTTCTAAGTTGCACACAATATTTTTCATCAATTATGGCAAGTATGTATAGTCTAGTCAAAAAAAAGAAAAGTTTATATTGTGGCTCGAAATTGGCATTCTCATTTTTGTGATTATGCATTCTATAAACTAAGAAATGAAATGAATAACGATAAAAAATTAAGTGGTAAAAATGTACTAATTACCGCAGGTGCTCAAGGAATAGGGGAGTCAATAACTAGGCACTTTATTGATAGCGGAGCTAATGTAGCTATACACTATTTTTCTAGTGCAGATACTGCGAACGAATTGACAGAGTATGCTACTAGCAAAGGACAAAAAGCAGTAGCAATTAATGGTGACTTAACTAAGGAAGCAGATGCAAGTGCACTGGTAGAAAAAACAGTTGAGGCATTGGGTGGTCTTGATATACTGATTAATAATGCAGGTTCGCTTGTGGCACGTAAAAGATTAGAAGAGATAGAAACAGATTTTTGGAACAAAGTAATGGATATCAATCTTACCTCTATGTTGTTTGTAACACGATCAGCAGCACCACATCTAGCTAAGAATGAATCTAGTAGTATAGTTAATCTAGCATCACTCGCTGGACGTAAAGGTGGGCATGCAGGATCGCTTGCTTACTCTACAAGCAAAGGAGCAATCCTCACGCTAACACGAGCGCTCTCCTCAGAGCTGGGACCTAATGGAACACGAGTTAATGCAGTTGCTCCAGGTCTTATCCTGGGTACAGCTTTTCACAACACTCATACAACTAAAGAATCAGCAGATAAAACAGTATCTGGTATTCCAATACAGCGAGCAGGAAATGCCAACGATGTTGCACGTGCAGTTTTATATTTAGCATCTGAGTACGATGGTTTTATTACTGGTGCTACGTTAGACATCAATGGTGGGTCCTATAATATGTAGAGGCTTTAGGATTGAAATATTTATAGTGTGTAACTAATAAAACAATGTTAAAGACTGCCGTTATCATCCTACAATTATGGCAGTGCTTACTCGATTAGGTTACTTGCATAAAGTAGAAAGTAATTTTTTGAAGCTTAATTTATTTATCGTTTACTTAAATATTCAACCAGTAATTTAACTTCAAAACGAAAGTTCTATTTTTAGGTCCCCACATCTCTATTGCATAGTTGTCAGTGTAAACTAAGAACAGATCAGAAAGCGGTTGGAATCTCCACTGGATACGGCTGTTGATATTAAAATTATCAGACTGAGTATTATACTGAAAGAATGTAGTCCAAAATAAATCTCGATTAAAATTGAGCTCTAACTTAGGGCCAATCAATAGTAGGGTAGAGTTGCCA
>CALFUQ010000070.1 GCA_937929885.1 uncultured Saprospiraceae bacterium | reverse complement strand
AGTAAGAAGGTAATGAATTCATCTAAATTCCAACTTCCAAGTTTATTTGCCATCTGTTTTTGTTAATGATTCTAGTTCTTTTTTATTAGGTATATGATCCATAAAATCGAATGATGTTTTTGCATAATCCATTTTACAGCAGTAGGTATTTAATCCATTGGTTACGACCATATAGTCTACCTGTAAAGCTAAGTTATAAGTTGATACTTGATTAAATACATTTTGCTTAATTTTTTCTTCTGGGCGCTTACATTCTACTAGCAATATAGGTCTTGCATTGTTGTCGTAGATGACGATATCAAATCGCTTTAGCTGACCATTAACATTTAGCCCCTTCTCTACTCTGATTAACTTCTTAGAGTACAATCTATCCTCCAGAAAGTACTGTAACAATAATTGTCTGACTAGCTCTTCTGGTAAGAGTTTGATGTGTTTGTTTCTAATAGGGTCAAAGATGTAGGTGCCTCCATCTTTTTTGATGGTTTTGAGTTTGTCTTTGTACTGATGTAAATCAATCTCAATCATAAGCTAGTTACCTAAAAGTGGTGCTCCAAAAGTAAAGAAAAGATAAAGGTTAGGAGTAGTTAACTTAGCCTAGACACTAACTAAATCAGAACTAAAAAGGGTTAGCTCCTGAGAAGAAAGATCTTCTTCTTTTTGTGATAATAAAGTATTAATTAAGCTTTTATCAGATGACGGCATATCTGCAGTCCACATATTAATAACTTGATAGCCGAGAGTCCTCAAGTTTTTAATAGTATGATACTGCCAATCAAAACATTCTATGTCCGCAGTATTAAGTAAACCGTCCTCCAAAAGAATAGTACATTGTTTGGAAGTATCTACAAACATATCATTCAAAGTATCTTCCAACTCATGAATCTGACTTACTTCTTTGATACCTGTTTCAGCAAGGAGCTCAACAATGCGACTATTATCTTTATCGGATAAGGTGGAGATAAGGCACCCATTCTTTAGATAAAACAATCTAATGTTAGGATTGCTATTAAGCAATATCTTACTCAAGGACTTTGCTTTAGATAGTTTTTCTCTATTATCCATTAAGCTAAAAGTAGACCTTACCTCGCCTAGTGTATCTCCTACCAAGGCTTTGGCTTCGATATGGATAGAGTTGAAATAAGATTTAAGCTTGCGCTCTAGATCTTTACTTACTGTAGCTTCTTCTAGTACTGATTGCTTCAGTGAAAAACCTTTAATCTGCAATAAACCAGGATCATCAAGTTGTGACCAGTTATAGCTAATGCATTCTGACCACTTGTAGTATAGTGGTTTGATGGTAGAGGCAGCTGCCTCTGTGACAATCATAATTGGAAATAAAGCACTGATTGTTTCTGGTGCTTGAGTGATTAATTTCTGCCAATTAAGATCTAGACTATTGTTTTTCTTAACTATAGTAGTGTATAGTTGTTTGTTTTCTTTTTTAAGTTGGGTCAGAGCAGCTTCTTTTTCTATGTTCCATTTTGCTTTAATCGCGTCTTTTATAAGTGATCGATGTTGCGCAGAAATTTCATCGATATGATCTAGTTGAACTTCATTTTTTGGCAAACGTGGACTTAAGTTACGGTCTAACAAATCACCGATAAATATCTGATCGAATATTCTTGTCCAATGCATTATAGGTAAACCCATCAGAGCTTTGATAATACTTGATGTCCCCGTTTTGCAATAAGCAAGCATACTCATCCATTCGATATAGTCTTCGTTTTCAGTGAGAATTGCAAACCCTGTTCTTAATTTTTCTAATGTGGTTTCGAGGAGATCTAGTTTTTTGTACAAGCTAAAGGTGTTGTCCTCTACTACATCATTTAAAATTTCAGCTGCATTAATTTCAGTTAGGTAATCTGACAGCGCTTTATCAAGTCTGTTTAGTTCATGATGTTCACTGTTAAGCGGACTCATTTGCTTAAGCTTCGTATCAGCATATGATTGGATGTGAGTCTGCCAGTTGTCCAGTATTTTGGTTGCCTTATCGCAAATTTCTTTTATCCCAGCTTCATTTATTTTATCGTGCTGATATTGGGGAATATTGAGGTCAAAGAATTTTGATTCTGAAAATTCATCGTACAAAAATTTGACCTGTTGCTGAAGAGAAGTTATACCTGTAGCTTTACTACTTTGGGAGAATACCTTTTTGAGTTTGCCTTGTAGACCTTTGCTTGTCTGGTCTGGCGCATTTCTTTTTATATATTCTGTAAGGCTATGAGACACGGCAGCATTCATGGCACTTAGTTGTTCTAATTCTTCGAGACCTTGCTCTTTAAAGTTGCTGCTTATGACCTCTATTAAATTACCAAATGACATCAGAAGGTTATTCCCCTTATTAAGCAGCTTTTCTAATTTGACTACTTTGTCATTGAGGTGATCTACTTTGTACAGGTTAGGAGAAAGACAATCTACCTTTTGCAAAATGGAAAATTTGCTTACATAATTGTTACTAGCTTCTTCGACTCTGCCTCTTATGTTCCAATATTCTTTTTGGGTAAACTCAATCTGGTTAATATCAATCTTTCGCTTTACTAGATTGACCTCACTGTGGTAATTAAAATGTTCTTTTTGAGAGGAAAGCGCACGCCAACTTCGTTCTCCAAATATTTTTTTATTCAGCAGATCATAACTCTCCTTGAGGTTATTGATTGCTTTGTTAGCATTAGTTTTTAGTATTTCGAACTCAGTTAGATTGCTATTATCTCTAGTAGTCTTTGCAGTACTTCTGAGGTAAGCTTGATCTTTATCGTTGATTTCTTTTTTATCAGAGATAGTAATACTGAGTTGATCTAAGTTTGCTTCAGTGAGGCACTGTTTAACATATTGTGCCTGTTCCAAGGTAGGAACAAGCACAATAGACGTTTTCTTATTTAGAAGGTTTTCAACCAGTAGGTTTTGTATTATACCACTTCTACTCGACTCATTACTGAGAGAGAATAGGTTGAAATTGCTACGCTTGGATAAAATATCATGAGTTACTTTATCCAGTGGATATAAATACATGTAGTTCCTTATTGGTTGTAAATATATGAAATTTTCATATATATAAATTTTTTAAATATGTTTTTTCAACTTATCTAATAATTAGACAATTGAGTAGGCATATTCACTATATAACAACCAATAGGGCCCCTAATTATTTATTTTCTATTATTCCACCCGACACTTTCTCACCATTCTTATATTCAAACTCCATAGTCATGTTTTCCTCATCATCAAAAAACTGTAGCTGACCGTGTAGCTTACCATCTTTAAAACTGCCTTTTTTAGCCATTTTACCTCGATCACTATACTCTGTGAATGGCCCTTCTTGTGCTCCATCTAGATAAGTTAATTCTAAAGTAGGTCTCCCGTACTTATACGTAGCATGTGCGCCATGTAAAACGCCATTGAGGTAGTTAGTTTTTGATTCCACTTGCTCGCGATCAGATAATTCTAAGTATACTCCACTTAGCTGATCGTTTATATAACTTCCTATAGTTTTTATTCGACCATTTGGGTGATAGGTCATAAATATTCCATCCTTTTTACCATCGCGTATGATACCTTTTTCTGTTATAATACCAGAGGCGTTTGTCTTAGTAGCTAGCTCGGCATTTGAGCCTGCTATCTTTTCAGATAAGAAGCCAGACAGGTCTGAGGGCGTAGCAGCTGGTGCAGTTTTACTATTACCTGCACATGATAGGAGACTTGATATTAATATTATTCCAATTAAGTATTTCATGATATATAATTTTAGCTTTTGCATGGATAAAGATAAATATGAATTTTTTTAATATAAAAATAGTCTAGGATATATTTTTATTTTCTAATAGCATATTTTTGGCGCAATGACGAACAAGGAGATAGCTAATACTTTTGCGAAATTAGGTAAGATAATGGAGCTCCATGATGAGAATCCATTCAAAACTAAATCTTATGCTAATGCCTATATGACAATACGTAACCTGCCTCAGTCATTAGTAGAAATGGAAGCTGAGGAGATTACTCAGATCCGAGGAGTAGGTAAAGCTATAAGCGAAAAAATCAATGAATTAATAGCAACTGGAGAATTACAGACACTTAATAAGTACATAGATGTGACACCGCCTGGTGTCGTCGAGATGATGTCAATGAAGGGGTTTGGTCCTAAGAAAATAAAAGTTGTATGGAAAGAACTAGGAGTGGAATCCCCTGGGGAGTTACTCTATGCTTGCCATGAAAATAGGCTGATAGAATTGAAAGGTTTTGGGACTAAAACTCAAGATTCACTTATAAAACAGATAAACTATTTTCTAGATTCTAAAGGGAAGTTCCTATATGCATCGGTTGCAGATATCTCCCAAGAACTTGTAGACTTATTACTAGAAGAGTTGCCAGAATATAGATTCGAAATCACTGGTGAGGTGCGTCGTAAGTTGCCGATTATCAATCACATAGAGATCATCACTGATTTTGATGACAGTGTACAGGAAGAGCTAATCCAGATGGGTCTAGAGGCGCTGACAATAGATGATGACGAAATGTTTTACCATTCATACCCAGTATCATTTTATCAAGTTGCACCTGATGAATATATCGAAGAATTATTACTTAGTTCTTCATC
>CALFUQ010000069.1 GCA_937929885.1 uncultured Saprospiraceae bacterium | reverse complement strand
AAAGATTTATTTGCCTGCTGTTGATCGTGAAGGGTCGACCTCCAATATTTACATTGATATTCCCTTTTTGATCTATCTCTTCAGTACTATGAGAAAAGTGCCTAGTAGTATGCTCAGCACTTGATGGTGTCCCTATCGTTGCTACCGCCTTGATTTCATCGATCTGAGATGCGGCGACAATAGCCGCGGCACCACCTAATGAGTGGCCTATGATTATGGCAGGCGCGGTATAATTTTCTTTCATGTATTGATGGACATAAAGCAAATCACTAATGTTAGCTCCTAAATGGCTCTCTGCAAATGTCCCTTCACTCCGACCTAATCCCGTAAAGTCAAACCGCAAAACTCCGAAGCCGTTTTTAGTAAGAGATCTACTAATATTTCTTACCGCATTAAGACTACTACTACAAGTAAAACAATGAGCGAAGATGGCATATTGATGAGGCTTCTCATTAGCTGGCAATTCTAATCGAGCATTTAACTGATACCCTTTTTCATTCTTTATTTTTAGTGGAGTACTTTTCATGTATATCGATTTTAAAGTCCTTTCAATTTATCCTTATCTAATTGCTTAGTATAATTATCCATCAAGTATTGCAATTTAGGATCAATGTATCGTTTACAAAACTGCCGTTGTGGATCAGCGTAATAGTAATTAAGAAATTCAGGACTATTTAATTTAAAACTAATCAATGGCAACACTTTAGTGATAATCGCTTCATCAAAGTCCTTTTGCGATTTCTCAATGATTTCTTTAGCCATTGCCGCTTGCTGATTATTATAAGTGTAGATAGCCGAACGGTACTTATCTCTAAGATGATGTAGGCTAGTACAACTATGCGTGTGCAAATGAATATTAATCAAAATAGATGTGGCGATAATACTTTCATCAAAGTGAACAATAACAGCTTCTGAGAAATCACTATTGCTCCCAGTTGAGGAGGCCCATCCCTGCTCTACTAGATGCACACCGATAAGTGATTGGTATACCGCCTCAGTACACCAATGACATCCTCCTCCGAAACCAATTTTTCCCATCAAGTATTTGATTAGCTAGTAAGGTGTAAAACCTCTAGCATCCCTAATATGTTTTCAATACCATTATAAATAAAAAATGCCTTTTGCAGCGGAACCACAAAAGGCAAATCTTATAAAATTTACTTTCCTATTTTCTAAGGAGCTTATGACTTAAGCGCTTTTTTCTTTTGGTAATAATTAAAAACCTTAGTCACTACAGCCTTCCCTACACTTTTAGGATCTTTTCTGATTTTCTTTTCTTCTTTACCCATTGCAAGGAACATAGCATCTACAGCTCGCTCTGCAGCGAAGTCGGAGATTGTTCCATCTACTTTGTTTTCCTTCTTAGCAAACAAATTGTAAGCAGACCTCGCAGCATCCCAATATTCTAGCTCTGGTACTTTGGCAAATTCTGTATCTAGTCTTTCACTGTATCGCTGCTTTACAGATTTATACATACTTTTTCTAAGTGCTTGAGTTGCCGCATCTTCTCCATAAAGAACTACCGCAGCAGCATCACCGAAATCTACATTTTTAATAGCATCCTTCATAAGTACTGCACCTTCTTCAGCTACCAGTGCTGATATCTCCCCTACTTTTTTAGTTACTTTATCTACATCACCGCCTAATCCCAGGCCTTCTAATTTTCCTAATACCATGGCTACCTCCTTAGGCACTATGGATTCTACGCCTCCTGTTCCTAATTTACCAAGTGTCTTTGCTGCTTTAAAAGCTGAGCTATCTAGCACACTTCTAAGCGCAGAGATTGTTTCTAGGGCAGTGGGTTCTATACCTAATTGCTTAAGGGTGCTACAAGATGGTAGCATAAGGCCTACAACAAGGCATAGTGTTATGATTTTTTTCATTAGTTATTATTTGTTGATTTATATTATGACTCTAAAACGCACTAATTGACACTAATCAATACATTAATAAATTCATAAAAAAGAATCAACTCGCTCAGTATCAAATCATATATTAGGTTTCAAATTAAATTTATCAGATGTCAGCACTAGAATCATTTAAAAAAGAGGTAGGAGAATTCCTTGACCAGAATTGCCCTGAGTCTATGAGGCAACCAATGAAATCGGAAGATGATGCCTATTGGGGTGGAAGAAATGGAAGCTTTAAAAATGATGACCAGAAAAGTTGGTTTGAAGCAATGGCAGCTAAAGGATGGACAACTCCTGAGTGGCCTGCAGAATATGGAGGCGGCGGATTATCAAAGGATGAGGCTCGTATTCTTAAGAAAGAAATGGCAAAACGAAATTGTAGAACCCCATTGCTAAGTTTTGGCATCTGGATGCTTGGCCCTGCACTGCTTAAATTTGGTAGTGAAGAACAAAAGCATCAGTACCTACCAGATATTATAAATGGTAAAATAAGATGGTGTCAAGGATATAGCGAACCTAATGCAGGATCTGATCTTGCATCGCTAGCGACAAGCGCAACTACGGTAGGAGATAATTATATTGTCAATGGTCAGAAAGTATGGACATCATATGCTGACCAATCGGATATGATATTTGCACTCACCAGAACAAGCGGTGAAGGTAAAAAGCAACAAGGGATAAGCTTCCTGTTAGTAGATATGGCGGCAGAAGGAGTAAGCACAAGACCAATAAAACTTATCAGTGGTAAGTCTCCATTTTGTGAGACCTTCTTTGATAATGTCAAAGTGCCTAAAGCAAACCTAGTAGGTGCTGAAGGCGGTGGATGGTCTGTTGCAAAATACTTACTAACTCATGAGCGAGAGATGATTGGTGAAACAACTGATCCTTCAGCTATGATCCCTCTGAATGTCTCTGCAAAAAAAGATATCGGCATGAATGCTGATGGCAAACTAGCTGACCCAGTAATGCGTAAAGAAGTAGCAGAATGGGAAATCGATGGAGCAGGATTTTTATTTACCATAGCAAGGCTAAAAGATGAGATGAAAGCAGGTCAACCCATCGGGGCTAAATCTTCTTTCTTAAAATACTACGGTACTGAGTTAAATAAAAAGAAATACGAACTACACCTTACTAACAAAGGTCTAGACAGTCTTGGCTGGGATGGAGAACAATATGAAGAAGGTAAGCTTGCCAGAATGTTTTGCCGAACAAAAGGTAACTCTATAGAGGGTGGAACCTCCGAGGTACAATTAAATATTATTTCAAAAAGAATTTTAGAACTGCCAAGCGAATAAGATATGGGACTAGTAATAACAGAAGAACAACAGTTACTTAAAGATTCTGCAAAGGATTATTTAAAAGAAAATGCATCGATAGCCTTAATGCGAAAGCTCAGGGATGAGAATGATGAAAACAGATTCTCGCCAGCTGTCTGGAACGCTATGGCTGAGATGGGCTGGGCTGGGCTTATAATCCCAGAAGCATACGGAGGTATGGGTTTTGAGTATGTAGGTATGGGCCAAGTGCTAGAGGAGACAGGAAGAAGCCTTACATCTTCTCCCCTATTGTCTAGTGCACTGATATCTGCAACGCTGCTAAACCTCGCAGGAGATCAAAGCCAAAAAGAAAAATATCTAGCGGCTATAGCAAGTGGTAAGATCATATCACTTGCTAGCGAAGAAGGGTCACACCACAATCCTAAAAAAGTCCAACTGACTGCAAAGAAAAAGGGTGATGGTTTTATCTTATCAGGGAGTAAAAACTATGTGCTCGACGGACAAGTAGCAGATCACTTTATTGTAAGTGCGAGGACAGCGGGACATAGTGATAGTCCAAAAGGAATTTCTCTCTTTATAGTTTCAGCTGATTCCGCAGGTATCAGTAAGACAAGTGCAACTTTGATGGATAGTAGAGTGTGTGCTCATCTCAGTTTCGACAATGTCGCGGTCTCTACAGATCACTTATTAGGCGAATTAGATAAAGGGTACAAGCCTTTGCAAAAAACATTAGATATCGCTGCGATAGGTGTCTCAGCAGAATTACTCGGTATCATCCAAGAGTCATTCGACAGAACTATCAGCTACCTTAAAGAGCGTAGACAATTTGATAAAATCATCGGTTCATTCCAAGCGCTACAGCATAGAGCAGCAGATATGTATTGTGAAATAGAAATCTGTAAATCGTTAGTTATAAAGGCATTGCAAGGGATTGATGAAGACTCTTTCATGTTACCAGCACTAGCAAGTATGGCAAAATCTAAATGCTGTAAGATAGCTCAGCTAGTTACTAACGAGGGTGTCCAAATGTTTGGAGGAATAGGCATGACAGATGATGAGGATATAGGTCTATACTTGAAGCGTGCAAGGGTTGCTATGGAACTTTATGGAAATTATAATTATCACTTAGATAGATTTGCTACCTTGAATGGATATTAATTATTCATCTATTCATGCCACAAGAAAGTCAATTCATTGCTGAACTAAAAGCAACGCTTCAAAGCGAGGTATATGATGATGAGGCCAGCTTAGGCATGTATGCTACAGATGCTTCCCTTTACCAGATTACACCCGTCGTTGTCGTCTTACCAAAAAACGAAAACGAGCTACTTAAAGCAATAAGCCTAGCAAATAAGTACAAGATTAGCATCTTACCGAGAGGAGGAGGTACGAGCCTAGCAGGTCAGACAGTGGGTCACTCTATGGTTTTAGATTTCTCTAAGCACATGAATCAAGTGCTAGAACTCAATATCGATCAAAAGTGGGTCCGCATCCAACCTGGTATTGCACGGGATGATCTTAATAGTTTTCTAGCTCCACATGGACACTGGTATGCGCCAGATCCAGCAACTTCCAGCAGAGCTAATGTGGGAGGCATGATCGGTAATAACTCATCAGGCACCAAGAGCATACTATATGGAAAAACCATTGATCACCTCATAGAATTAAAAATTGCGCTTGCCGATGGTACCGTTTTAGTTTTGAATGAAAAATCAATAGATGATTATGACAAAATAGCTGCTAAGGATGATCGGGAAGGTCAAATTTATAAATCATTCAGAAAAATAATATTCGACAATGCTGAAGAAGTAGAGCGAGTATTCCCTAAGGTGATGAGGAGAGTTGGTGGCTATAACTTTGATGAGTTTACCACAACGGATAAGTGGAATCTTGCTAAAATAATTTGCGGATGTGAAGGGACACTAGCAACTATCATAGAAGCGAAAATAAATCTGGTGCCACTCCCTAAACACAAGGCACTTTGTGTAGTACATTTTAAAAGTATGCCTGAGGCTATCAGAGCGGTCGCTCCGATGCTAGCTTACCAACCTGCTGCTATAGAAATCTTAGATAGAACGGTACTTAATCTCAGCAAAGAAAATCTAACAACAAAGAACCATACAGCATGGGTAGAAGGAGATCCCGCTTCTGTACAGATAGTAGAATTCTACGGCGATACTCAAGATGAGATACAAGGTAGAATACAACTGATGATAGCAGATCTCAAAACTAAAAAGATAGGTTATGCCTATCCTTCTTTTAGTGATCAAGCTCAAGGCTATAATGATGTGTGGATGATAAGGAAGAAAGGTCTCGGCCTTATGCTCGGTAGGAAATCTAAAAAGAAAGCAGCTGCATTTATTGAAGATGCTGCGATTCCTATCGAAGTGTTACCAGAGTATATTGAGAAAGTGGTAGAAGTATGTGATAAGTATGATACTGAAGCAGCGGTATATGCACACGCGAGCGTGGGAGTGATACATGTGCGACCTTTCTTAGATTTTCAAGATGGTGAGGATGTGGAGCGATTTAAAAATATAGCTGAAGAAACATTCCAACTGGTAAAACATTACAAAGGATCGTGGAGCGGAGAGCATGGAGATGGTTTGGTAAGAAGTCCATTTAACGAGCGATTTTTTGGCTCTCAATTGTATAATGCATTCAAAGAAGTGAAGGCACTGTTTGATCCAGATAATCTTATGAATCCTGGAAAGATCGTAGATGCACCACCTATGGACCATAATCTAAGATATGGCTCGAGCTACAAGGAAGAAAAGCTAGATACTATATTTCATTATAGAGAAGATGGAGGATTTGAAGAAGCGGTGCATATGTGTACAGGTGTAGGTGAATGCCGAAAAAAATCTGGTGGAACCATGTGTCCTAGTTATAAGGCAACTTATGAAGAAGAGCATAGTACCAGAGGACGTGCTAATGCACTAAGATTAGCAATGTCTGGGCAACTTGAAAATAAACTAACTGACAAAAGACTACTAGACACTTTAGATCTCTGCCTCTCCTGCAAAGCTTGCAAATCAGAATGCCCTAGCAATGTAGACATGGCTAAGCTCAAAAGCGAGGTATGGCAAAAAAAATATGACACTGGAAATATATCTCAGCGAGAAAAATTCATCAGAAAAAGTGCAACCATGTCTAAGCAATATGCTGGCACTATGGCTCCACTAATTAATACAGTTCAAAAATCCTATCCATTTAAATGGGCGATGAGTAAAATCGCTGGTATTGCAAAAGAAAGAACCCTACCCTCTTTTGCATCTCAACATTTCTCCACATGGTTTAAGAAAAATTATAAATCTAATAATTCGGCTCAGCGAGTAATACTCTTTGCGGATACTTACCTTAACTACCATGAGACTAGTATCGGCATAGCAGCTACGGAATTGTTAAGCTCCTGTGGCTACGAGGTAATTCTCGCAGATTTTGGTTGCTGCCAGAGACCACGCATATCTAATGGGTTTCTTAAGGATGCAAAAAAAGATGGTACTGAGCTAGCGCTTAAACTTAAACCCTTAATGCAAGAAGGTTTACCAGTATTAGTGTGTGAACCAAGCTGTGCTACAGCATTAGGTGACGATCTACCTGATCTTATTGATGATGAAAACTTAGCAACCCTACTTAAATCATCAGTGCAAATGATAGATAAATTTTTAGCTAGTGAATTAGAAAATGGAAATCTCAAGGGCTCCTTCAAAAGTAAATTTGAGTCAATAATGATTCACGGGCACTGCCACCAAAAAGCGGTCTACGGCACTCAATCTATGCATAACATTTATGATGATTGTGAAAATGTAGATTATAAAGAAATAGATTCTGGATGCTGTGGGATGGCGGGTTCTTTTGGTTATGAGAAAGAGCACTATGATATCTCAAAAAAAATAAGTGATCTTATACTTGTGCCAGAAATAAAAAAATTAGACGATAATACTAAAGTCGTAGCATGTGGTGTAAGTTGCAGACATCAGATAGCTGATTTTACAAGTAAGAAGGCTATACATTGGGTGGAGAGTGTTGAGTTTGAGGCTGATATAACACTCTAGATTATTTGAAAACTCAATATCCTAATGGATGATTTTTAGATCAAAATATATTTTTACAATAATACCTCTCATCCTGGTGATTCTTACTTTTCAATTCGCAATATATGGTCAGACAGATCTAACTATCGTCCCCACTATAGCAATAGGTTCTCTTGATATAGAAAGGATAAAGACTTACGATCTTGATTATGATGAAATAAAAGGCAGCCCATATCTAGAAAAAAATATGCTTACTGGTTATGTAGTATTGATAGATCATAAAACCACAGATCAGTTAACATTGAATTATGATATCTACACCGATGAGTTTTTCTTTGAGAATACTAAAAATGAAGAACTTGTATTTGATCTAAAACTGGTCAGAGCGATCATCATGAAAGGTCAAGACGAAGATTATCTATTTAAAAGAGTTAACCCTAGAACCCCACATAAATTCTATGAGATGCTATATGAAAGCGAAACCTTAGACATTTATAACCATATGCAAATAAACTTTCAAGAAGGAAGCGACAATGGAGTCATTAAAATCGATCCGAAGTTTTCGAGAGATGATAATTACTATGCCGTGGTTAAAGGTGAAAGACCAAAAAAAATTAAGCTCAAAAAGAAAAATATTTATAAGCTATTCAATAAAGAGGAACAGATAACAATGGATAGAATACTCATCGAGCACAAAATCAAACTAAAGAAGACCAAAGATTATAAAAGGCTTTTTAAAGCTTTAAAAAATTAATGAGCTGCACAAACATTACTAAAATCAAAGACCTAGAATTTGAAAGCGATTTACTTAACTAAACACGGAGATAGCCATAAAGCATTTGAAATAAGGGAATCAGATATCCCGACACCAGATGCAGAGGAAATAGTTATAGCAGTAAAAGCTATCGGATTGAACTTTGCGGATGTCTTGGCTAGAAGAGGCCTGTACCCTGATGCGCCTAAAAACCCTGCAGTACTCGGCTATGATGTTGCAGGTGTGGTACATAGTATTGGCGAGGAGGTTACACATGTCAAAGTAGGACAACGAGTTGCAGCCCTTACTAGGTTTGGAGGATACTCAGAATATGCAATAACATTTGCAGAGGGCGTTGCTGCCATTCCTGATAATATTTCCTTTGAAGAAGCAACTGCATTAGCAACTCAAGGTTGTACTGCCTATTTCTGCGCGGAAGAGAGTGTGCAATTACACGAAGGTGATAATGTCCTGGTGCATGCAGCTGCTGGTGGTGTGGGATCATTACTTGTCCAATATGCTAAGCATAAAGGGTGTAAAGTTTACGGCACCGCGTCAACTAAAAAGCAGGACTTCCTAAGAGAATTAGGAGTGGATGTACCAATAGATTAT
>CALFUQ010000068.1 GCA_937929885.1 uncultured Saprospiraceae bacterium | reverse complement strand
GTTTTCATCGTTTTCTAATCTAAGGCTTGTATTCAGATGAAGATTATCTGCTACTTCTGAAGCATAAATTCCGTATACTCCATATGCTGAATTATTATGATTACCTCTGTCAGTCGATACGATATCTTTATTTATGTACTGTACTCCGTATGCTAAGCTTGATCGCTGATTAAGTTTATAGTTGTGATTAAAGTTGATAATTGTTTGTTTCATCTCATGGTCATTAGGAGGAAACAGCGGGTTGAATAAAAAGAAGTCATCCGAGACTTTATAACCAAAATTTAATTCTATATCGCTTTTGCCCTTGCTATAGTTAATTGCTGACAATCCCCAATGGTTATCTGTCACCTCAGTAGATTCATCAAAGGCACTATTAGTGTAAAAATACTTAGCAGAAAAGTCTCTTACGTCATATCCACCTCGTACATAAATCCTCAGCTCATCACTAAGTTTGTAAGCCATTGAAGCTGAATAGGTTTGGATATTAAAGTCATTTGTGTATTCTTCATTTTCTGCGATTCCCAAATCAAAGTTTGGATTTCTAAATGTTTGTCCAGCAGCTGAGTTTGACTTGATAGATGCACTAATATTTAATCTATCAGAGTGATAATTAGCACCAATATCAGCAGCAAAATATCCATATTGACCTGCGCCTACATTCGCTTGTAAGTTAAATGCTTGTTCTCCTTTCGTGCCAGTGTAGCTCTTTGTTTTGATGTGGATCATACCACCTACTGCATCACTGCCATAAGACGCACCAGCAGGGCCTTTGATTATTTCTATCTGATCAATCTCCGCAAGTGCAACAGGAATGTTATTATTAAAATGCGCTGTAAGCGGATCATTAATTCTTACATTATCTACAAGTACCAATACTTGAGAATAAGTACTTCCTCTAATCCCTATATCTGCTTGCACCCCAAAACCACTTCTGCTATTAATGTTTATTCCGATGACATTTCTTAACAACTCATCTACTGAGTTAATAGGTTGACTAGCTATATCCTCTGCTGTGATGATCTCTACACTTCTCCCTGTTTTGTAGCTTTCCATGGGGATGCGGGTAGCTGTTATACTGATTTCTTCTACCGTAACAGAGTCTTCTTGAGCAGTTGCAAAAACTGAACTTAGAGTTAATAAAATTAGGGTTAAGAATGCTCTCATTTATTAGGTCTTCTTTGACGGCTGCAAATGTATTAATTATGTTTAGAGTAGGAGGGTATTGGTGTAAAATGTTCAGGCTCTATACTATTTGCATTCTCACCAACTCCATTTTCCCCGCAAATAAACGACCTGCGTAGGACTACGATACTTCTCCACACCCTTCTGAAAAATCACCTGCCCAATCAAATCAATATCAATATTCTGAGACAGTGAATAAGTAAGTGTAGGATTAAGAAAAAGCAGATGAGGCTGCACTGGCGAATAAATCACTGATAACCCACTAGAAAGCAAAGGAGTAAAAGAATAATTAACGGCATTAAAAATAGACCAAGTGAATGGGTATAGATTACGCGCGGATAATTCAAAAGCAAAAATATTAGCAGAGCTAGAGGATTCAGATCCTTGATAATTGTATAATAAACCAGTTGCTATGAAGGTGCCATTAGGGAACGCATAATCTAAACTTACAGTGGCAGCAAAGGCATTGGTGCTGTTTTCTTCCGTAGTAATAAAATAACTTGCCTCTCCTTTAAATCCTAGATTTTTTATAGCTCCCGCCCAGCCAGCTCCAAGCACTAAGTCTCTTTCTGCCCAACCTAGTAGGAATTGATAATCATAATTATTCTTATTTGTTTTCCATAATAGACCAGCTACTATTTCATCTGGGTCGTCAAAAGCTTTTATTGCTAACTCTATACTGCCTGCAAAGCCAGTATAATATTTGACACGTAAAGCATCAGACCCAGGTCGCTCTTCATAGTCAAAGTCGGTGAAAGAATAAGCATTGAATATATTATGTGGGTTCCAAACGGTATTGATACCCCAATTGATACGCTGCCTACCTAGTCTTACTTCCCAGCTGCCATTAGTATATTCTCCATAGAACCTATCAAAGATACTGTGAAGGATTATATCATCACCGACATTGAGCAATTGCATGTTAATGACATCATTACCTCCTGTCTTAAGTCCTTCTTTAAACCCAGGGAATAGGGGGCTATTGCTAAGCTGACCATAGAAGAGGCGATTACGCATCTCGGCTTTGAATGTAAATTTTTCATTAGGAAACCACTCAAAGTTTATTCGGTTATGAATGAAAGCATCGATGAGGGTGGTGTCAAAATTTAAAGCCGGTTCACTGATGTGAAATAGTCCATGCATTGATTTGACATATCCCGAAATCGAGTATTTCTTTGGTACGGCTACTTCCTCTTGTGCAATACAATAGTTGGCAAGACCAAAATAAAAGAATACTAAAATGAAACCGAATTTATCTGGTTTCATCGCTTTCTATTTTACCATCGACAAGCGTTACTATTCTTCTAGCTCTATCAATGACTCTTTGGTCATGAGTAGAGAAAACAAAGGTTACACCTTCTTCTTGGTTGAGTTCCGCCATCATGTCTAATAATCCAGCCGTAGACTCAGAGTCGAGATTAGCAGTTGGTTCATCAGCTAATATAAATCTTGGCTTGGAAGCTAGTGCTCTTGCTACCGCTACTCTCTGTTGCTGACCGCCAGATAGCTCGCTTGGTGTTTTGTTAGTTTTATCAGAGAGCCCTACTGCTTCTAATAATTCTTTTGTTCTTTGATCGCGTTCTTCTTTAGATCGCTTTTGTAAGACCATTACGAACTCTACATTCTCTTTAGCAGTTAGCACTGGGATTAAGTTATATGCTTGGAAAACAAACCCGATATTATCTTTTCTGAAATCGATTAACTCGTTATCCGATAGTGTGGAGATGTCGGTGTCGGCGATCTTAATTATACCTTCAGTCGGCCTATCCAGCCCGCCTATGATGTTGAGTAGGGTAGTCTTGCCAGATCCTGACGGCCCTACGATGGCAGTGAACTCTCCTTGTTTGATCTCTAAGTCAATGCCACGTAAAGCATGGACTGCAATCTTATCAGGATCATAGGTTTTCTTAATGTTGTTTGCAGATATTATAGACATGATTATAGATTCACTTTCAATTAAATTTTTCTTATTGCTTCGATCGGACGCAATTTTATAGCTCTTAATGCTGGATAGATAGATGCTAATAAAGCTGTCACAAAAACTGCAACCATCAGTATAAAATAGATTTCACTATCAAGTTCAGGTCTCAAAAATGATTTTATTCCAAATGCTTCGGTGCCTTCCGAATATTCGCTAAAGTCTAATCCTCTTTTATTTAGGAATTTTACCGTAAGCCAGCCTGCAGCCATGCCTAGTGGTGCACCGATAGTTCCTAGCATAATGGTTTCTAAAACGATCATGCCAAATACTCTTAGCTTATTCATACCTATAGCCATAAGCATCCCTAGTTCTCTTGATCGCTCTAGTACCGCCATTAGCATTGTATTAATAATTCCAAAAATCAGCGCTAACATAAATATGAACATCAAGATAGAAACTGATATATAGATTTGAGATTCGTAGAGCTGTACTTCAGGTGAAATCTCACGATAGTTTTCGATTAAGGTGTTAGGGAATTCTTTTTTCAATTTGTCCTGAGTAGCTAAGAGATCTGCTGTTGGATCGTCTAGGAGAATTGCAATTTCATGTACAGCATTTTCTGCACCTAAAAGCCTATTGATATCTTTTCGGTTTACGAGCAACATCGAGAGGTCAGTAATATTATTACCTGTTTTGAAAATCCCTGCAACCCTAAATGAAGCAGAGACTATTTCTTTATTCATATCCTGAAACTGCAGCACTAGTCTTTTTCTTAAGCCTAGCTTTAGTTTTTCTGCTATCTCTTTACTGATGATGACTTCGTTTTTCTTTTCTTCTGTGAAGAATTTACCTTCTAACAATGATTCAGAAATTTCTGAAACCGTAGTTTCTGTTTGAGGATCTACACCTTTGATTATTATTCCTCTGGCTCCACGACTTGATCTCACCATTCCTGTTACAATGGTTCTTTCCGTAATGCCTATGATATTTTTATTTCCTTTAATCTGGTTATAAATATCTTGGTCGAGCATAAACTCACTCGCCTTATCATCTCCAAAATCAGGATGATGCAACTGTAGGTGAGAAGTCTGAAATCTGATAGCATCATCAACATATCCTAATGAAACAGAAAAGGTAATCGCCATCATACAAATGAATGCCCACACCCCCAAGAATACAGCACCGATTACTACAAACGATCTAATCCTCGATCTCCAAATATTTCTCCATGCGATTTTAGGTAACATCATAGCTGTCTTAACTGCGCATCGCTTTTACGGGTTCTAGTTTCAAAATATTAAATAAAGGATATAGTGATAGCAGCGCAGTGATGATAAATATTAATCCTGCCTGCCATAAGAATACCGAGCTGGTAAATGCTGTAGGGATAATCGGTTCCATCCCAAAATTTTCAAACGCCGCAGTTGCTTGCTCTCCCATGAAAGAAAGGTTGATAGGATTAACATGCCAATAATAAACTAAAGGAATAGCTAATATCAATCCTAAGCCGACCCCAATCAGCCCAACCATAACTGACTCTAAAAAAGTAACGCTAAATAACTTCCACCGACTCATGCCAATAGCGGTCAAAACACCGAACTCGTAGCTGCGCTCTTTAGTCATCATCAATATGGTGCCGAAAATGGCGAATGTAATTAGCGCATACAGAATACCAATAATCATAAAACCTCCACCTTCATCCATTTGGCGTGCCTGGACTAGTTCTGGCATTAGCTCTTCATAATCCATTACCTCATACTTATCCTTGTCTAATAATTCAATGAGACCTGCTGTTGCAGCTGAAACTTCTTTCGCATCATCTATATGCATGACAAGCGATGAAATCATATTTTCTGCGGCATAAAAATCCTGGGCTCGTGATAGACTCGTATAGACTAATGTTTTATTAAGGTCTGGTAGCGGAAAATTAAAAATTCCTCTGATGGGGAATTTACCTGCAGCATTGGCTCCATGGTAACCTTGAGAGATCATTACCAAGGTGTCCCCAATATTTAGTTTTAGCTTTTTAGCAATGCCACCTGCAATTACTGCTCCGTCATCGTCTTTTTGGAGAAAGTTACCTGCGCTAATCTTTTGTGCAATATTGGTAAGGGCATCTTCTTTTTGCGGGTCTACACCTATTACCATGACACCTTGAGTGAGCTCTTGCGAGGAGGCAAGTGCAAACGACTCTATTCTAGGAACTATAGCTTTTATACTTGGAACTTTATCAGGGATTTCTTCAAAGCTGGAATCCCATTCCATGGCATTGTCTAATACCTGCTCATCCCAGAATCCATCTTTGTGAACCTGAGCATATCCAAAAAAAAGATTGACTGAATTATTGATAACATTATCCCATGCACCTTTCTGAAAAGAGCGCATAACACTTGCTAA
>CALFUQ010000067.1 GCA_937929885.1 uncultured Saprospiraceae bacterium | reverse complement strand
TGTGTTCAACTAAATTAGGTAATGGAGATGAATTTTAAATTATAGCGGTATACACGCTGAGCACCTCTACTCCCTACTCACCTAATAAAAGCAAAACTTTCCATAAGAAAGGTAACAGTGAGAGCTCTCCCACAAATGCTAGACTACCACCAGCAGAGCATGGTGGCTTCTCGCTCACGCACGTAGGGAGCAGCAGGCACAACAGCGGTATGGATTGTTTTAAGTGTCTGATAAGCTGTCCTTACATTCTACAAGCTCCTCCGCGTGTGTTGAATAATTTACGCTCCATAGTTGCGACATTCCAGGACAGCACATCAGCCAGAAAAAAGTCGGCTGCTCGCCTCAGTCGCAGAGAGCATCAGAACGCTACTTCCGTTGCGGCAATACCAAGGCATCACACACTGGTCTCCACTAGATCCGCTAACCTGATACGCACAGCTCCATAACCCCTACACTGTTATTTGAGAGTTCAATGGTAGGGAGAATCATATCAGCACAGCTGATCAATAAGTTATGATGAGTGACAAGCCTGTCTGTCCTCCCCAACTCCACGCAATAGACAGATTTGAGAAGAAGATAAATCTGCCTAGCCATTCTCTGACCCTCCACAGCACATCCCTCATAAAAAATCGGAACGTACCCGATGTTACGGAGTGTAACTGACATGTAGCATATCACTTATCACTTATCACTTATCACTACGCATACATGCCAGCCACAAACCAATGTCCTATGGTTTTAAATAAAGTTTTGGTTTAAGGCACATAGAAGTTTGAATTGAAAATTATTCTATTATTAGCTTCTTCTATTTGCTTTAAAATATAGAGTCTCTCAAATTTCTGTTATACGATCAGTTAATTAAGGGTGAGTTATTTTTTAAGTTTTTTCTCGATCTTAGAAAGGTAATTTTTTGCATTTTGATTTGTGGGATCAAGCTTTAATGATTCTTGAAAATATTTTATTGATAAGTTGTAATCGTTATTCAAAAAGTATGCTTCTGCCAGACTATCATAAACATTGGCCGAAGTTGGAAATTCTCTGGAATTAAGTTTAAATATTGAAATGGCTGTAGAAATATTTTTCTCTCCTATAAAAGCATAACCTAAAGAATTTAAGGCATTCTCAAAATTTACAAAGGGATATTTAGTTTTAATTATTTCATATTGAAGAATGGCCTCCTCCTCCGATCTGCTAGTAAATGCAGTGTAGATTAACTTTTGTGCTTCAGGAGATTTATCTTTTAAGTCTTCATCTATAAAACCTAAAATCGAATTTGTCACATTGTCTAAATCATATGGATAGTATAGCCATTTGTAAGCCATAGAATTGAAAGTCCTTTGCTTGGAAAGGTTCTATAATTGGCGAGACCTCCACCATTAAATCCATATGATGCTATGTTGTTTAAATTCTGAATAAACCAACCGTGTGTAAAGGCATAACTAGATTCGGTCTTGTAATTAAATTTATTGAACATCTCTTTCATAGATTTAGCACTAATTAAATGTTTTTCATTTAGGTTTATATCCCACTCTATGAAATCATCTAGAGACAGTGTTAATCCACCTGCACCACATTTAGTACTTTTAGGGCTACTAAAAAAGCACTTATGAAATACAACACACTTAATTACGAGTTATCTGATTACATCTTGACTTTGACACTAAACAGGCCTGAACAGATGAATGCCTTCACTGTTGAAATGGCAAATGAACTGATTACCGTTTTTGAAGAGGCAAGTGAGAATGATGACGTTAGGGTAATCGTAGTTACTGGTGCAGGAAAAGCATTTTGCGCAGGGATGGATCTCAATAAAGCAGGAAATGTATTTGGATTAAATGAGGACCTACGCCCTACTCTATCGGATATGAACAATAGACTTTATGATGATGAGATCAATAATGGAATAAGAGACACTGGAGGAAAGGTGAACCTCGCTATCTATGATTGTAAAAAACCTGTGATCGCTGCCATCAATGGTGCCGCTGTAGGCATAGGTGCGACGATGACTTGTGCGATGGATATCAGACTAGCATCTGAGTATGCAAAGGTTGGATTTGTATTCAATAAAATCGGTATAACACCTGAAGCTTGTTCTACCTGGTTCTTACCTAGGCTAGTAGGTATGTCCAATGCTCTCGAGTGGTGTTATACTGGGGAGATACTTTCAGCAGATGCGATTCATGCAGCAGGATTGGTAAAAGCTGTCTACCCTGCTGATCAACTTATGGAGGAAGCTTATACTCTAGCAAAGAAAATCGCACAACATAGCCCAGTTGCTGTCGCACTCACTCGCCAAATGATGTATAGAAACTCCCCCAAAGATCATCCGATAGAAGCACACAAAATTGATTCCTTGGCTATCTATTATCAGAGTCTTGAGGATGGTAAGGAAGGCGTTGCCTCATTTTTGGAGAAGCGAAAACCTGAGTTTAAAATGAAAGCTTCTGAGATGCCTCCGTTTTATCCTTGGTGGTAAGATCTTCGGACAACCTCCCATGTAGGATTCGTGTCAAGATATCCTCTCCTTTTCGAAGGAAGGGTCGGGAAAGGATAAGATACGAGTTTGACTATGATTTAATACTTCTCCTTTTGATATGTGTAAATCCTCACTTGGAAATTACTCCTCACTGTCACTTCGTGAGCCGCCCAACCGAAACATGAGTTACAAAGGAGAGAACGCTTTAATTTGAGAACTTAAGTTTATCTAACTTCTTTCTTTTGATTTCTTTTCATTACGTCTTCTCAATAAACTCCACCATCAACTTCGCAATCTCCTCTCCTTTATCTTCTTGTAAAAAATGTCCTCCTCCTTCGATAATCGTATGCGGCTGTCCTTTAGCTCCAGGAATTAGTTTTTGCAAAACTTTCTCTCCGCCTTTAGTGATTGGGTCTTGATCTGAGAACAGCGTAAGAAAAGGCTTCTCCATCTTCATAAGGACCTCCCATGCTTTTTTATTATTCTCAGTTTCTGGATCATCTGCTGTTGTAGGGACGAGGGCTGGAAATATCCGTGCTCCAGCTTTATAAGATTCATCTGGGTATGGTGCATCGTAGGCTGCTACTACTTCCTTAGACAAATCAGTAACGGTAGATAATTGTATCATACTGCCTACGGGAAACTCAGGTACAGTTTGTGAAAATTTCTGCCACTTCTTAAAAGCTTCGGGTGCAGTACGTTCACCTGTCGGTAAACCTGTGTTACCAGCTACTGCTCTGCTGAAGCGATCTGGCTCTTCTGCTAAGATCCTCAGCCCAATCAACCCTCCCCAATCTTGACAGAAAAGATTGATATCCTTTAGATCAAGTTTCTTTATAAACTCCTTCATCCAATCTACATGCTTTTGAAAAGTATAATCAGCTGTTTCTGTTGGCTTAGAAGATTTACCAAATCCAATTAAGTCAGGTGCGATAACTTGATATCCAGCATCTACAAAAACAGGAATCATCTTGCGATATAAATAAGACCAACTTGGTTCGCCGTGCAAGCACAGCACTAATCCTTTATCGCCAGTACCTTCTTTCACATAGTGCATTTGCATCCCATCTCCTACTTCTACATAATTAGGAGCAAAAGGGAAACCTGGCAAATTGTCGAATCTTGAATCTGGTGTCGTTAAATATTTCATTTTTAGCTATTATAATTTTAAAATCCGCTTCTTGTTTCTTATCAATTTATTACTAAGATACTCTTGAATGAATGTAGGAATTAAAAGCTAAGTTAGCATTTCAATATCCAATTAAAGTAAAAAACGACATGGCTTTACCTGCTCTCTTTGACAATTTAAGACTTCCAGTTATTGGCGCTCCGCTATTTATTATCTCAGGCCCTGAGCTTGTTATCGCTCAATGTAAGGCAGGGATAGTAGGATCATTTCCTGCACTGAATGCAAGACCACAATCACAACTAGATGAATGGATACATCAGATTAC